>JBAQGR010000701.1:0-2406 GCA_049287895.1 Desulfatitalea sp. | reverse complement strand
GGCCGCGGTAACCAGCCGGCCCTGATCTACGACAGTCCGGTCACCCAAACGCTCAAAACCTACACCTACAGCCAACTGCGCGATGAAACGGCCCTATTTGCCGGTGTACTGAAAGCCCAAGGCGTGGGCAAGGGCGACCGGGTGATCATTTACATGCCCATGATCCCCGAGGCGGCCATCGCCATGCTTGCGTGCGCTCGTATCGGCGCGGTGCATTCGGTGGTCTTCGGCGGATTCGCGGCCAACGAGTTGGCCACCCGTATCAATGACGCCAAACCCAAGGTGATGGTGTCAGCCTCGTGCGGCATTGAAGTACAGCGCATCATCGCCTATAAACCGCTGCTGGACGGCGCCATCCAGATGGCCCAAAGCAAACCCCAAAAATGCATCATCCTGCAGCGGCCCATGCAAAAGTGTGACCTGGTCGCGGGCCGCGACCTGGATTGGCACCAGGCCATGGCCGGCGCCCAGCCGGCCGATTGCGTGCCCGTGGCGGCCACCGATCCACTATACATCTTGTACACCTCGGGAACCACGGGAGAGCCCAAAGGGGTGGTACGCGACAACGGCGGCCATGCCGTGGCCCTCAAATGGAGTATGAAGGCCATCTACAATGTGGATGCCGGTGAGGTTTATTGGGCCGCTTCGGATGTCGGCTGGGTGGTGGGCCACTCGTATATCGTCTATGGCCCCCTGCTCAAAGGGTGCACCACGATCCTCTACGAGGGCAAGCCGGTGGGCACCCCCGATGCCGGTGCCTTCTGGCGGGTGATCTCCCAGCACAAGGTGAGCACCATGTTCACGGCGCCCACCGCTTTCAGGGCCATCAAGCGCGACGATCCCGACGGTAAACTGATCAAGAATTACGACTTGTCCAAATTCCGGACCCTTTTTCTGGCAGGCGAGCGGCTGGACCCGGACACCCTCAAGTGGGCCCGCAAGCAGTTGGGCGTGCCGGTGATCGACCACTGGTGGCAGACCGAAACCGGATGGGCGATTTGTGCCAACTGCATGGGATTGCACGCCTATCCGGTCAAAGAGGGATCGCCCACCCGGCCGGCGCCGGGTTGGAACCTGCAAGTGCTCGACCCGGAATCCAAAGAGCCGGTCAAGGCTGGGGATATCGGTGCACTAGTGGTCAAGCTGCCGCTTCCCCCCGGCGCCTTGCCCACCCTGTGGAACAACGATAAACGCTACGTTGAATCTTACCTGGCGGAGTTCCCCGGCTATTATAAAACCGCCGATGCCGGGTTTATCGACAGCGATGGTTACGCCTATGTCATGACCCGCACCGACGACATCATCAATGTGGCCGGCCATCGGCTCTCCACCGGCGCCATGGAGGAGATCCTCTCCGACCATCCCGACGTGGCCGAATGCGCAGTTTTGGGGGTGGACGACGCCCTCAAGGGCCAGGTACCGGTGGGCTTCATGGTGCTCAAGGCCGGGGTCAAACGCACCGAGCAGGAGATCGTGGCCGAAGTGATCAAGATGGTGCGCGAGCGTATCGGACCGGTGGCGGATTTCAAAAAAGCCACGGTGGTCAAGCGTCTGCCCAAGACCCGTTCCGGCAAGATTTTGCGGGGCACTATTCAAAAGATCGCCGATAATAAAGAGTTTAAGGTGCCGGCCACCATCGACGATCCGACTATTTTGAATGAGATCGAAACCGCCCTTAATACCATCGGGCTGGCCAAGTCTCGGAAGTAGTAGCTTCGGCTAAACGGATCTGCATATTCGTGTATTGAGAATGAGGCGGCACGATCGTCCTGGTGTGTTAATCGATGGGCGGTGTGCCGCCGCTCTTATTCTGCCCGGCTATTTGCCTCTGAATGGCAGCAAACAGCTGGTCGGGCTGAATCGGTTTGGACACATAATCGTCCATGCCGGCTTTCAGGCACATCTCCCGGTCGCCCTTCATGGCGTGCGCGGTCATGGCAATAATCGGAATAGCGTGATCGCGAACCTTGGATTGGGGATCGCGCACGACGCCGGTGGCCTCCAAACCGTCCATCTCGGGCATCTGTACATCCATGAGCACCAGATCGTAGGGCGCCATCTCCAGCGCTTGCACCGCTTCCTGGCCATTGGCCACCGCATCGGCCTGGAATCCAAATTTTTCTAGCAGATGCAGCGCCAGTTTGCGGTTGACGGTATTGTCTTCCGCCAGCAGGATACGAACCTTTTTGCGTTTGGCTTCGTCGATTGAATAGCGGGTGACCAGCTGCGGTTTATCCTTCTCAACCTGATTCTTTTCGTTGCTAAGCACCATGGCCAAGCTGTCGAACAGTTGCGAACGCCGGATGGGCTTGGTCAGGTAGGCCGCAAAGCCAATGACTTTCATCGCGGCCGCGTCGCCGCGCATGCCTTGAGACGTGAGCATAATGAGCAACGTCTCTTTGAGCT
>JBAQGR010000700.1:0-4483 GCA_049287895.1 Desulfatitalea sp. | reverse complement strand
TCGTGCGTTTCATCGTAAAATACCCTCCTCTGGTTAGGCTCCGACAGCCATGGCTTCGCGCGCTTTTTTCTCCCGCAATTCATTGGCGGCCCCCTTGAACATGATCGCCATGATGTAAATGCAGATCACACCGATGGTGCTCAGAATCAATACAGCGGCCGGGGTCTCGTACTTGAACTGTTTCAGGATGATGGAAATCATGCAGCAGAGCACGGCCGTGCCGAAGGCCAGGCGAATGCCGTAGCCCTTGGCGTACTTGGTGGCCACGGTGCCGATCTGGGCGCCGATGGCGGCGCCGGTGAGCATGACAAACACCGCCACCAGCTCGATGCGGCCTTTGAGGGTATAAGTAAAAGCCCCGTAAAGACCTGAGATCATGACCTCAAACAAGTCGGTGCCTACGGCCACATGGGTGGGGGTGCCGATGAAGTAAATCAGGGCCGGCATGCGCAACAGACCACCGCCGATGCCCAGGAAACCGGCCAGCACGCCAGTGAGGAAGCTGACCGAGATGGGCAACCACATCGAGCAGTAGATGCCCGACACCTTAAAGTGCATCATGGGCGGGATGTTGATCTTGTGCAGGGTCTTGTACCAGGTAAAGCCCTCCACGCCCTTTTCACCGGCTTCCGCGCCCATCTTTTTCTTCTGGCGCGCCTTGGCGTAATCGGAGAAGACCATGATAGCGATCAACATCAAAAAACCGACATAGACCCAGCGGACCACCGGGCCCACCTGGCCTAATCGCTCCAGCCACATGATCATCTGGGCACCGATCTCGATGCCCGCCATGGTGCCGAGGACCATGATCAAGCCCAGCTTGTAGTCCACATTGCCGAACTTGGAGTGCCGGATGGTGGAAATCATCGACTTGCCGGCGATATGGGCAATGTCCGTACCGATGGCAAAGGCCATGGGGAATCCTAGAATGTTCAAGCCCGGTGTCACCATCCAAGCCCCGCCCATGCCGAAAAAGCCGCCGATCACCCCTACCGAATAGCCGATCAACACAAGTCCGGGCCAGAAGATATTCACGCCCGCGATAGGCATATACATGTACAACCAGGAAGCATCCATAAAAATATCCCTCCTCGATTTCTTCTAATGTTCGATGATCTTGCGCGAATGGAGATCCAGTCCGGTGCGTTCCATGACGAAATCCATAAGAAATCCCAGGACGCATCCAATGGCCACCGTTAGAACTACGGACCAAACGGCGGATATAACGACATCGGTGTTGTACAGGTTGGAGAAATACTTCAATACTCCCGTCACCCGCCGCGTGTCGGCCACCACAACGATATTGGAGGCCTTTTCTCCAGCCGCCCACACCGTGGCCGGCAACATCATTGCCAGTGCAGTCAGTAAAATTTTGCCTCGTTGGTAAATCTGTCTCATTGACGTCTCCTCCTCTATTGAATGATGGTTATAACCTATAGGCCTTGCCCGAGTTCCGCGCATATGGGATAGACCGTCTCATCACAGTCGGTAGTCCGCAGGCACACGGGCGAACGGAAGACTGCGACTCCGATGAGCAACTCCTATGCCATCCAGCCCTCGGAGCGATACCGGTCGAAAAATCGGCCCTTTGCCCTATCGATCCAAGGATGGAAACCAGGCATGCTCCACATAAGGTTTGACACTATGTAAAAAGGTCTGACAGTTCCGAGGGGTTTTTTCGCTGTGCGGCAAGACGCTCGCCCGGCCTGCCGGGTCCCACCGGGCCGATTGACATGGGATCGATATCCGTGCATTGGATAGTGCCGAGGGAAGCACCCTCCGCAATGAATGCCGACGGGTCATTAGCAAATAAAACGCCGGCAACTTATCGCGGAGCACCTCGTCTGATCGCGCATGGCACATCCATTGCTGTGCATGGCATATCAATTGCTGCGGATGCTGGGGTTCAATAGACCCGCAATGAGCTAAACTACAAGGAGGGGGGCGGCACTCCTTTCCGACCCCAAACGAGACCCATGGACAACATCGGCAAACGACAACTGTACCGCAACCTGCGTCTGCGAATCATCGGCCTGACCCTGGTGGTCTCCATCGCGCCCTTGGTCCTGTTGGGTGGCGCCATCAACGACCAGTTCGCCCGCGCCCACGAAAAGCGCATCGAAGATCAAATCCGGCTCCTGGCCAACTCCCAGAGCAATGCCGTGGAGGTCTTTTTGCGGGAACGCATCACCCTATTGGCCATGATAGTGGAAACCCACAGCTTCGACCAATTGTCCCGCCAAGAGGTCCTATCGCGCGTTTTTGAAACCTTGAACCGGCGCAGCGATATGTTGGGCTTCGTGGATCTGGGCGTCATCGACCATACCGGCCTGCATCAAGCCTACGTGGGACCGTTCAATCTCAAAGGGTTCAACTACGAGCAGCAACCGTGGTTCGGCGAGGCGATGACCAAAGGCACCTATGTCAGCGATGTCTATATGGGTTTCCGCCTCTTTCCCCATTTCATCATCGCCGTGCGCGGCCGCAGCGGTGAGCACCAATGGATTTTACGGGCCACCATCGATTCGGAAATTTTCAATCAACTGGTACGCATGGCCCAGGCCGGTCGCTCGGGCGATGCATTTATCATCAATCAGGCCGGCATTTTCCAAACCCAACCGCGCTTTGATGGCGAAATCCTGGACAACTCGGAGATCGATCCCAATCGGTTCAGTCAAGGGGCCACCCTGGTCGCCAAGAAGCAGGTGGAGAGAACGACCTTCTACTATGCCGGGGCCTGGCTGAAGAACAAAAGCTGGCTGCTGGTGATCCGCCAGCAGGCCGACGACGAAGTGGGCGGCTTGCAGCACACCCGCAACACTGCGATCCTGATCGTCTCCCTGGGCGTGCTGGCCATTGTCATGACCACCATTTTTATCGCCCACATTGTTGTGCGCCAGATAGAGGCGGGTAATCAGAAAATGGATGCCCTGAGCGCCCAACTGGTCCAATCCGACAAGCTGGCGGCGCTGGGAAAGATGGCGACCGGAATCGCCCACGAGATCAACAACCCATTGGCGGTGATCGGTGAAAAGGCCGGATGGATGAAGGATCTGCTGGATGAAGAGGAGTTCAAGAACAGTCCCAACATGAGCGAGTATCTCACCTCGCTGGCCAAGATCGAAGAACACGTGGAGCGCGCCCGCAAAATCACCCATAACATGCTGGGCTTTGCCCGGCGCATGGAGCCACGCCTGGACGATGTGGAGGTCAACCGGGTGGTGGACCAAACCCTTGAGCTGCTCGCCAACCATGCCCGCATCAACAACATCGAGATCCGTAAAAACTACCACCCCGGCCTGCCGGTGATTGCCAGCGACCGCTCCCAGCTGCAACAGGTGATGCTGAACCTGATCAACAATGCCATCGATGCCATCGGCACCAACGGTTGTATCGAAGTGGCCACGACACTGGATAACAACCGCATCGCGATCCACATCAAGGACGACGGCCCGGGCATCCCCAAAGATTTACAACGCAAAATTTTCGACCCTTTTTTTACCACCAAGGCCAATGGCCACGGCACGGGGTTGGGCCTGTCCATCAGCTACAGCATCATTGAAAAAATGGGCGGCGCCATCACCTTACAGAGCGCACCCGGCCAGGGGACCACCTTCAGCGTCCTGCTGCCGGTGGTGGTGCCGGAGAAAAAATAGCAAGAGAGGAATAGGACCATGCTGACATTCAGCGTATTGGTGATTGACGATGAGGTCGATTTCATGGAGACCCTGGTCAACCGACTCCAGAAGCGCAAGCTGGAAGCCATCGGGGTGTCCAGCGGCGAGCAGGCCCTGGCGATTCTGAAGGAACGCCCGTTTGATGTCATCTTGTTGGATATCAAAATGCCGGGCGGCATGGACGGTATCGAGACCTTGCGTGAGATCAGGAAACACCAACCCATCGCCGAAGTAATCCTGCTCACCGGGCATGCGTCGGTGGAAACCAGTATCGAGGGCATGCAATTGGGCGCCTTCGACTACCTGCTCAAGCCGGTCCGATTCGAAGAACTGCTCGTCAAAATCGCCTCGGCCTTCGAGAAGAAATCGCTGCAAGAGGTCAAAATAAGCGACGCCCGAATACGACAGCTGAGCATACCACCAGATGCGTCGGACGGGACGTAGAAGAGAAGGTAGAAATACTGTTTTTCAAGATTCCCTCGCTTAAATCAATAACCTGCAAAAGGGCCATCGTGGTCGGTTGCGCAGTGGCCGTCCCTGTGCTAAAGTTGCTGTAATCATCATCCTGACCGTTGCGGATCGACCACGGCAACAGCCCCGGCGCTCCTCCTGAACTGCTTCCGCGTCCCAAGGACCCATCGATGCTCAGGTTCAGACCGTTGCATTTGGAAAGCGTCCATTATTCGATATAAGGATCGCGCCAAGATGACCCAACCCCCTATCGCCGATCCCCGCCCGGAGGCCACGTCCGAAGGGTTGCACCGCCGCATCGTAGCGTTGCAGGAAGAGCTTGAAAAGAGCCAGGC
>JBAQGR010000699.1:0-4088 GCA_049287895.1 Desulfatitalea sp. | reverse complement strand
TTCAATAGACACGAATGTTGATGGCCTCGTAAAAAGTCCGAGGACCGTCACTCCCGCGAAGGTGGGAGTCCAGAACCATCTGAAATGACTGGTTCCCCGCCTTCGCGGGGATGACATAAACGGTCCTCCTGCGACTTTTTACGAGTCCATCAATGTTAATCTCTAAATTAAAGTCAATGGCCATGGAATCGAAAACCAGGCAATATCTTGAAAGCGTGGCGATAGAGCCCGGTATAACGGTTGCAGAAGCGATATCGCGTCTGGACAAGGCAGGCACAGGCGCGCTGGTGTTGTGTTCGTCAGGGAATAAGCTGTGTGGCCTGCTGACGGACGGCGATATCCGCAGGGGAATCCTTAAGGGTATCTCAAAGCAAGCACCATGCGACACCATCGCCAACCATCACCCCCTGACCGCCCGGCACCCCATTTCGACCGCAGAAGTTCTTCATATGATGGACCGGTACGACATCAACCACTTGCCGGTAGTGGGTGCCCAAGGGGAACTTGTAGACCTCCTGCTCCGCAAAAATTTAGTGGTCGAAGAGGACCTGCGGACGGTTTCGGAAAAACGCCTGGACAGTGTTCTTATTTCTCCGTCCGTTTCAATCAGCGAAGCGATCGCGATACTAGATAAAGCAGGAACCGGCGCGCTGGTGCTGTGCTCCGAAGCACGAAAACTGGATGGCCTTTTAACTGACGGCGACATTCGCAGAGCTATTATGCGGGAAATCCCGTTGGAGACGCAGTGCGGTGAAATTGCTACCCGAAACCCCTTGACCGCCAAACATCCAATTTCGGCGCCCGATGCCTTGCGTCTGATGAATTTGCACGATATCAATCAGTTGCCGGTAGTGGACGCGCATGAGAATGTTACCGAATTTCTGTTGCGCAAGGATTTGGTCGGCGAGGACCCACTAAGGCTTTCGGCCGTGATTATGGCCGGGGGATTTGGTAAGCGCCTGATGCCCTTAACGGAGCAAGTCCCCAAGCCGATGCTTCCGGTAGGAGATCGCCCCCTGCTGGAGAGAACTATACAGCAATTACGGCGCTCGGGTATCCAGGAAGTTAATCTGACAACCCACTATCTGCCCGAAAGCATAAAACAACATTTTGGTGATGGCCAGGCTTTTGGAATCAAACTCAACTATGTAAAAGAAGATCACCCCCTAGGAACGGCGGGCGGGCTCAAGCTTACGAAGAAGACCGAGGGTCCGATACTCGTAATGAACGGCGATATTTTGACAGGTGTTTCTTTCAAGGAAATGCTGGCCTATCATCGTCATCACCATGCCGAAATGACCGTGGGTGTCCGCAAGTATGAGGTCAAAGTCCCCTTCGGCGTGGTCGAGTGCAACGACGTCTATATTACGAATCTTCGTGAAAAGCCGTCGCTCTCATTTTTCGTCAATGCCGGTATTTACTTTCTAGAACCATCGACCTATGAATACATCCCTGAAGATCAGCGGTTCGACATGACCGACTTGATTCAAAAGCTCCTGGATGCCGGCAGACCGGTGGTGAGCTTTCCGATAATGGAATACTGGCTGGATGTAGGACGTCACGAGGATTACAAGCAGGCGCAGGAAGACGTGCGCAATGGGAAAATTTAATACCGGAATGTTTCTTGAACGAAGGATATTTGCATGAAAACAGTAGCGTGCCTGATAGCGAGAACAAACTCAAAGCGATTGCCCGAAAAGGCGTTGATACCTGTTGCCGGAAAGTTGCTGATCGAGCATATCATCGATCGGCTTAAAATGGTTCCGCATATAGACAAAATATATATTTGTACATCCACCGAAAAGGAAGACCAGCGTTTACTTGCCATTGCAAAAAAAAATGAAGTTTGCTTTTATGCCGGAAGTCCGGAGTCTCCAATCGATCGCATGATACAGGTTGGAAAGGATGAACAAGCGGATTGCCTGATACGTGTGACCGGCGACAATATATTCACGGACCCGGTATATCTGACTGAAACGATTCAAAGGCATCGCATAGCGAAGGCGGATTACACGCGGATGATGCGGGTGCCGATAGGCCTCTGCGCGGAGGCAATGTCCCGCGAAGCACTGGAAAGATGCTACTCGCTGATGGATCCGGATAAGAGTGAATATTTGATGCTTTACATGTTCCAGCCCGCAAACTTCAGTTGCCAGGTCATCCTTCCGGAACAAGATCTGGAGGGCACGCAATTCAGCCTCACGGTCGACACGCCCGATGATTTCGAACGCACCCGGTTCATCTTCGACAATCTTAAGACCTCGCCTTGGGTGACATACCCGGACATGCTGGCCCTCAACCGCAAATATTCCATACCACACTTTATTTACCCAGCGGAAGGCAGTATCAAGTTGCCGGATAATTCGGAAATCACTTTTGCGGAATTCATGCAGGATATGGAAGCGCGAATGTCACGATCAAAGCTGGTTCAGCTGAACAAGGGGCATTATGAATCCGTCATTTCTCATCTCAAACCCTGATGCCGACGATTTTTTTCTTTATGCGGAAACCGCTTTTCACCATGAAGGTGATTTAAGCTATTTGCAAAAGCTCGTGGCGGCTTCGGCGGATGCGAACGTCGACGGTGTCAAATTCCAAATTCTTCTCGATGCTGCTTCCGCTTACAGTGAGACACTCCCGCAATTCGACAAGATCAAATCATGGTGTTTCGACGAGATGCAGTGGCTCGGCACGCTTCGCAGAGCCAAAGAGTTGGGCCTGCATACCGTGGTTATGCCGATCGATACCCGCAGTGTCGAATTCGCGCTGCGCAATGAAGAACTGGTGGATGCATACGAAATTCATTCCGTCTGCTTCAACGACCACCACATGCTCATGGCCCTGTCTCCCAGTACGAAACCGGTACTGCTGAATATCGGCGGCCGACGCCCTGAAGAAATCAGGTATACATTGGAAATGCTGCCCCACCAGTCGTCCGCGCTTATCTATGGACTGCAGAACTTTCCTACCGAGCCCTCCGCTTTGAATTTGTCCCGAATAGCCGGCTATCGGAAGTTGTTCGGGCGTTGCATGGGGTATGCCGATCATACGACCGCCGACACGCCTGAGACAGGTACGGCGCTGTCATGTTACGCGTATGCGCTCGGTTGCAGGATATTCGAACGGCACATCGCCATTGAACGCGGCACCCGTCGTGTGGACAGCCAGGCGGCCGTGATGCCCGAGGAGATTCGCGCAATGAGGCGGAATCTCACCGAGGCACGTGCGGCGTTAGGGACTCCATCGATCCTGCATTCGACGGCTTTCGATGACACCTACCGAAAGCGTCAAAAACAACTGGTTTTTGCGCGAGACATGCATCCGGGCGAAGCTCTTACGAGCGAAACGCTCCGCTTTATGGTCACTTCGGAGCCAAGCGACTTTGAACAAAAGGATTATTTCAAATTAGCCGGCAGGCGAGTCTGTCGGCCCGTGCTTAAACACCAGCCGGTCCTGTTCGGCGACATCGGGCGGATAAACGAGTGATACCATGACGGTTCCAACAAATACGGGAAGCACGCAATCTTCATGCGCTCTGAACCAGAGCATGTACGATCTGGCGGAAAAATTGTTTCCGCTGCCGAGAAGTCTGACAGGGAACGGCGTACGTCAGACACTCGCTGAGATCCAAACGTTGCTGCCGCAAATGAATATCATCGAGGTTCCCTCTGGAACAAAAGCATTCGACTGGGAAGTGCCCGCGGAGTGGAACATTCGCGACGCCTATATCATGGATGAAGCAGGCAACAAGATCATCGATTTCCAAAAGACAAATCTTCATGTGATGGCGTATTCCGAACCGGTCGATCAAAACGTGACGCTGGCCGATCTGGAAGGGCATCTCTATTCTCTACCGGACCAACCCGATGCCATTCCTTTCGTCATGTCCTATTACAAACGGCAGTGGGGTTTTTGCATAGCGCATAACCAACGACTCCGTTTGCGCAGTGGACAGTTCAAGGTACGTATAGATAGCACGCTGGAACCGGGGTCTATGACCTATGGGGAATTGCTACTACCTGGGAAAGAAAAAAAAGAGATCCTGTTGTCCACATACCTGTGCCATCCTTCTATGGCCAACGACAATC
>JBAQGR010000698.1:0-2774 GCA_049287895.1 Desulfatitalea sp. | reverse complement strand
TGCTCGCCGCCGTAAAGCAACTCGGCCAGGGCCAGGGCGGTTTCGGTTTTGCCCACGCCCGAGGGGCCGACGAGCAGGAAGACGCCGGTGGGTTTGGAGGGATCTTCGATGCCGGCGTGGGCCGTGCGGATGACGCGGGCGATGGCGGACAGGGCATGATCCTGGCCGATGATGCGCTTGGCCAGCTCCTTCTCCAGGTTGAGGACCATGGGGATCTCATCGGTGAGCATGCGGCCGGTGGGGATGCCGGTCCAGCCCGAGACCACGTCGCTGATGGTCTGTGTGTCTACTTCCACCTTGAGCAGCGGTTCGTTCTGCTGCATGGCTTTCAGGTCGGCTTCCAGTTGCAACAGCTCCCGGCGTTTCTCCGCGATCGGCTCCGGCGGCGCACCGGGGTCGGATTGGCGGATATCGGCGCGCAATTGTTGGATCCGGGTGACCAGCTCCTTTTCCCGGGACCAGCGCTGTTGGAGCGTTTCGAGTTCTGCTTCGGCCTGGCGGCGTTCTTCTTCCAAGCCTGCGATGCGCTCGCCGTGGTCCCGGCCGATGCGCTGCTCGTCCCGCAAGCGTTCGAGTTCCCGGGCGATGCGCTCGATGCGGCGTTGGGCCGCCTCGATGGGGGCGGCCACGGCATTGAAGCCCATGGCCACCCGGGCGCAGGCGGTGTCCAGGACGCTCACCGATTTGTCGGGCAGCTTACGGCCGGAGATGTAGCGGTTGGAGAGCCGCACGGCGTCCACCAGGGCCTCGTCGGTGACCGTGACCTTGTGGTGCTGTTCGAAGAGCGGGCAGATGGCGCGCATCATCAAGAGGGCCTGGGGTTCGTCGGGCTCTTCGATCTTGATCACCTGGAAGCGGCGCGAGAGGGCCGCGTCCTTTTCGAAGTACTTCTTGTACTCGGCCCAGGTGGTGGCGGCGATGGTGCGCAGCTCGCCTTTGGCCAATGCGGGTTTGAGCAGGTTGGCGGCATCGCCGGCCCCCTGGCCGCCGCCGGCGCCGATCATGGTGTGGGCCTCGTCGATGAAGAGAATGATGGGGATCGGCGAGGCCTTGACCTCTTTGATGACTTCCTTGAGGCGGTTTTCGAATTCGCCTTTGACCCCGGCGCCGGCCTGCAACAGCCCCAGGTCCAGAGTGCGCACCTCCACGCCCTGGAGCGGGCCGGGCACGTCGCCCTGGACCACGCGCAGGGCAAAGCCCTCCACCACCACGGTTTTGCCCACGCCGGCCTCGCCGGTGAGAATGGGGTTGTTCTGGCGCCGGCGGATGAGGATGTCGGCCATCTGGCGGATTTCTGTGTCCCGGGCAATGACCGGGTCGATCTGGCCGGCCCGGGCCCGTTCGGTCAAATTGATGGTGTACTGGTCCAGTGCCCGGGTGCCCATGGTCATGGCCGGTCCGGGTCCTGCCGCGACTCCCGCGGGCGCGATGGTGCGTTCGAAGCGCTGCTCGGCCGATTTGGCCAGGATCTCATGGAAGTGGGCGGAGAGGGTTTCCAGCGAGACGGCCGATAGCCGCGGCACGCCTGCCAGAATCGCATCGGCGAAGTAGGGCTTAGACAGCAGGGTCCACAGGATGTGACCCGAGCAGACCGTCTGGGCGCCGCGGTTCACCGAAGCCAGCAGCCAGGTTTTGGAGAGCAGCTTGGGCAGGCGCGGCGACAGCGAGGGCGTGCGGCCGTTGCCGGTTTTGAAGCGGCCGATGACTCCGGTGAGTTGGGCCAGCAACCGGGCTTTGTCGACTTCGAAGTATTTGAGCAGGATGGGGATGTCGTTGCCGTCATCGTCGAGCAGCTTGTACAGGAAGTGCTCGATCTCCACTTCGTAGTGGGTGCTGGATTGGCACATGCCGGCCGCGGCTTCCAGGGCCTTGCGGCAGACCGGGTTGAGTTTGCCCACCAGGGCTTTCAGATCAAGATGCGTCATGCTTTCCTTTCCGATCGCGGCGCCGGGGCGGCGGACGGCTTGCGCGTGGCTTTGACGGCCACATCGCGTTCGTGGGGCCGGTGGGGGCGCCGAAGAGTGGCCGTACGGCCAAGGATGGGGGCCTGGATTTTAGAGCCGAGCCCCAGGGCCGGTATTTCTTTTCCATGGATGATCAGGCGCACGTCGAACTCATATTCGATGCCCGCCAGGAAGGCGATCAGGCGCCGCAGCATCTCCAGGTTACGGCTGCGCGGCGTGAAAGCCATATAGCGCTCCCAGGTCAGGGGGCCGATCTCCACGATGAAAAAAGAGCTGGCGTCCCGGACGCTGCGGCCGCACAGGGCGTTCATTTTTAAGGTGCTGTTCTTGCGGCCCAGGCGGGTTCGGTCCTGCTCGTGAATGGGGATCAGCCGTTCCACGAACTGCTCGATGCGCGCGGGCGCGCCGACCACTTGGGCCACGATGGTTTCGATGGCCGCCACCGTGGGCACGGTGCGGGCAACCAGTCCGCAGAAGTGCAGCAGCCGTTTTTGGGCATATTCGAAAAACTCCGGATCGGCGGCTTTTTCCCGTTCGGTGGCGCCGGCCAGGCTGGCCAGGGTGTTGGAGACCGGGTCGGCGCAGTCGCCGCGGTAGTTCTCGGTCAGGCGGTATTTCTTCCACGCCAGGTAGAAAAGCGAAATCAGCCTATGGTGGAACAGATCCAGAAAGTCGGTGAAGCAGTAGTCTTTGTGGTGATTACGGTCCAGGGCATGGGTGTTGTACCAGTCGGGCAACACCCCTTTGGGGCCGATCAGCCCCATGAAGTTGACGGTCATGCGGGGTGCCGAACCATTACCGTTCCCGTTG
>JBAQGR010000697.1:0-2362 GCA_049287895.1 Desulfatitalea sp. | reverse complement strand
CCTATCCCTGGTCAACGCTGGGGCCCAACGCGGATTTCTCATCCTGGAAAGAGAGGGGCGCCTGACCATCGAGGTCGGCGAAGCGCTGGAGCAGATGGAATCGCCGCTGACCCAGCCACTGCCCCTGGAGGAGAGCCAAGTGCTTTCCCAGGCCATTGTCAATTATGTCTGCCACGGTCTGAAACCGATCATTTTGGCCAACGCGACCCAGCAAGGGGAGTTCACCAACGACCCTTATGTGATCCGCCATCAGTGCAAATCGATCCTGTGCATGCCGATTCTGGGCAAGGGGCAACTCTCGGGCATTCTCTACATGGAGAACAACCTGACCGCCAACGTCTTTACCGCAGAGCGGCTGGAGATCCTAGGCATCATCGCGGCCCAGGCCGCCATATCTCTGGAAAATGCCCGACTCTTCGATCTGGCTACCACCGACGGCCTCACCAAGCTCGTTGTCCACCGCTATTTCCAACTCCTGGTGGACAAAGAGATCGACCGCTGCCAGCGCTACCATCGTCACTTTGCCCTGGTGATGATGGACATCGACAACTTCAAACATTTTAACGACACTTACGGCCACCCGCTGGGGGACGAGGTGCTGAAACGAGTGGCTCAAGTGCTGCGTGACAATATCCGCAAGTCCGACATCGCGGCCCGCTATGGCGGCGAGGAGTTCGTCCTGATCCTGCCGGAAACCGACACCGAGCAGGCCTTGATTGTATGTGAAAAAATTCGTGGCGCCATGCAAGCCATGTTCATCCCCCATGGGGAGCAAACCCTTCGCGTCACCATCAGCCTGGGAGCGGCCACCTTCCCCTATCATGCTATAGACAAGCAGCGGCTTATCCAGTCCGCCGACGAGGCACTCTACGCCTCCAAGCGCGCGGGCAAGAACCGCGCCTCATTGGGCAGCAAGAGTGGTTCCAGGCTGACCCGCGATGGCAGCGCGCCGGACCCAGCGCCCCTTGTCGTCGTGAAGCGGTAACATCGGGGTTTGAAGCTCTTCCATCCATCGCGGTTCACGATTAAAGACCTGCCACACTTGCTTTTTGCTGGCGAGGGAGCTTTTACCGACCTCCGCCGGGCAGGCGTTGACTTGGCATGGCCATTCTGCCATAAAGTTCACGCATGCCCCTTCAGCCGAGAACGTGGATCCCTTTGCAATCTTGGCGCCACTTGTTTAACACGGTCCTGAGCGATGAAATCCAAATTGACTATTCTCATAATCGACGACGACCCGCTGATCGCCGATTCACTGACCGAGTTTCTCGAGCTCAAGGAGTACCGTGTGTTTGCAGCCCAAAACGGCAAGGAGGGCCGCAACGCTTTCCAAACCCATCACCCGCCCATCGTCCTGCTGGATCAGGAGCTGCCGGACACCACCGGTCTCGACGTCTGCCGCGACCTACTGGAAATGGACCCGTCCGCCAAAATCATTTTCATCACGGCCCATGCATCGGTCCGCTATGCCGTCGATGCCATGCAGGCCGGGGGGTTCAATTACCTGCCCAAACCTTTTTCCCTGGATGAACTGCTGATCGCCATCCATATGGCGGAGAAAAGTTTACGGCTGGAAGGCAAGCTCAAGGTCCAGGAGTATAAAAACAAACAGCAGGGGTTCACAGCGGAAATGGTCGGACATTCCGAAGCGTCCGAGCGGCTGCGTGGCCAAATTCAATTGGCGGCCGCCTCTGATGCCGCCGTGCTCATTACCGGCGAAACCGGTGTCGGTAAAAATCTGATCGCCAAAGAGATCCACCAGCGCCAAGACCGACGCGAGCCGTTTCTGACGATCAATTGCTCGGCAATCCCCGAGAATTTAATGGAAGCCGAATACTTCGGTCACGAAAAAGGGGCCTTCACCGGCGCGGATACCCGCCGGGAAGGCATTTTCGAATTGACCGACGGCGGGACCCTGCTTCTGGATGAAATCGGCGATATCCCCTACCACCTGCAAAGCAAACTGCTGTCGGTCTTGGAGGAAAAACAAGTCCGGCGCATCGGAAGCGCCCAACCCATCTATGTGGATGTCCGGATTATCGCCCTGACCAACCAGGATTTGACGGCCGCCATTCGTGAAAATAGATTCAGGGAGGATCTCTTCTACCGTCTGGCCGTGATCCAGATCAATGTCCCCCCGTTGCGGCGGCATGCCGAAGACATTCCCGCGATAGCGACCTATTTCGCCCAAAAATTTTGTGGCGCGGATGTGACCATTCCGGAGGCGCAATTAAATCGTCTGGCCGCCTATGCATGGCCCGGCAACGTACGCGAGCTGCGCAATATCATCGAGCGCGCCTCATTGTTACGCCAGGGCGACACGATCCGTCCGGCCGATCTGCTTGTCACCGCACCGGCGCAG
>JBAQGR010000696.1:0-8631 GCA_049287895.1 Desulfatitalea sp. | reverse complement strand
CGCGGGGGAATTATCGGGGTGGGGGCCGTGATCGGCATACTGGCCCCCGTGTTGCAGATGCTGGGCAATCCCGGAAACATGGGGATTTGCGTGGCTTGCTTCGAGCGCGACATGGCCGGGTCCCTGGGCTTGCATCGGGCGGACGTAGTGCAGTACATGCGGCCGGAGATCATCGGCTTCGTGCTGGGGGCACTCATCGCTGCCTACCTTTTCAAGGAGTTCCGGCCCCGGGCCGGTTCGGCGCCCATCGTGCGCTTCGTGCTGGGCGCCTTTGCCATGATCGGCGCGCTCGTATTTCTAGGCTGCCCGTGGCGCGCGGCGCTGCGTTTGGCCGGCGGGGACGGCAATGCCATTCTGGGGCTGCTGGGGTTGACCTTCGGGATCTGGGTCGGAACCCTGTTTCTGAAAAACGGCTATAATCTGGGCCGCACCCAGACCACCCATGCCGCCGCGGGGTGGATATTGCCGCTGATCATGGCCGGGTTCCTTTTGCTGGCCTTGGTCTTTCCCCAGGTCAAAGACCAAGGGAGCAGCGGCGTGCTCTTCTACAGCGTCAAGGGACCGGGTTCCATGCATGCGCCGCTATTGATTTCATTGGCCGTTGGTTTGGGGATCGGCTTTCTGGCGCAACGCAGCCGTTTTTGCACCATGGGCGCGATTCGCGACACAGTGCTCTTCGGCCAGACCCATCTGCTTTCGGGTTTCATTGCTTTGGTTTTAGTGGCCTTCGCGACCAATTTACTTCTGGGGCAATTCAAAGCTGGCTTTGCGGGTCAACCGGTGGCCCACACCATGCACATCTGGAATTTCGCGGGCATGGCCCTTGCCGGACTGGCCTTTGCTTTAGCCGGCGGATGTCCCGGGCGCCAGCTCTTTCTCGCGGGCGAAGGTGATGGGGATGCCGCCGTCTTTGTGCTGGGCATGATCGTGGGCGCAGGATTCGCGCATAACTTCGGACTGGCCAGCTCGCCCCAGGGGGTTGGGCCCCATGGCATCGCCGCTGTGGTCATCGGACTGCTGGTCTGTGTGTTTATCGGTTTCACCATGAGAAAAAAGAGTGCTTAAGGAGGTGTGTGATGGCCACAACCGTGGATGCCAGGGGGCTCTCTTGCCCCCAGCCAGTGATTTTAACCCTGAATGCAATCAAGACCGGTAAAGAGAAGGAGATCATCGTACTGGTGGATACCGATACCTCCAAGGAGAACGTGATGCGGGCCGCCACCAGTCAAGGGTGCCGCGTCGGCGATGTCATCGCGGAAGGCGAGGGGTATCGCATCGCCATCAGCAAGGGATAACCCGTGCTTGGATGGTTTAAAAACAGAAAGCCCCAACGCTCACAAGAAGATCGTAAGCCGTCCGCCGACCGCGGGATTCTGGTTTTCGAAAACACCAGCGAAGTGATTCATGCGGAAACGGTTTTGAAGAAAGCCGGGTGGGCCGTGCGGGTCATGGGCCCGCCGCCGGAGATTAGGACCGGCTGCGACCTGGTGATCGAATTTCCGCTAATCGAAGAGCTCGATATCGTGCGCGAACTGCGCCAGGCCGAAATTCCGCCCCTGACCGTGGTGCCGGTCACGGCTCCATTGCTAACGCCGGTGGATCTGTTTCATACCAAAGACTTCGGCGACTACCTCATGGTGCGGGCCGCCAACATGAAGATCACCATCGCCAAGGAGGATTTGAGGATCGTCAATATCTCCGGCGGCGGCTGCCCCGACGTGCCCTATCTGGCCCGGCAGATGGTCGGTAAAACATTGGCCGAAGCGCCCCGGCCCAGGGATGTGGGCCACACCCTGTGCGGTTACGCTCTGGAGCTGGCCTACGAGGAGTTAAAACGCCAATGTTAGGTATCGTGGGCACGGTGCCGGACCCGGACTTTCCCCTCGTCCACGGTCCGGTCCATTGGGACCGTGGCGACTTAAGCATCGACGGCCGGCGCGTAGCAGTGAACCGCGGTACCCCGGCCTTGCTGGCCGCGGCTCTGCGAGCCGCCCAATGCATCGGGGCACCGGAGATCCACGCCTTTTTGGTGGGGGACATCGGCAAGGGGCAGGGCAGTCGCCGTCTGTATCAGTTCCTGGAAAGCCATTTATGCGAATTTGAGTTCCAGGTGCTCACCTTCCACTATCTGCAACCGGACGTGGATTGGCACAACCGGGTGCTCTTCGCCATCGAAGAACTGCCGCGGCGGCCGCTGCTCATCGCCGATGCCGGCTTCATGTATGCCGCCAAAATGAGCGGCCAGGCCCCGGCCTACGATTTTTTTACTCCCGATGCGGGCGAACTGGCTTTTCTGGCCGACGAAAGCGCGCCCCATCCCTTTTATACCCGGGGCTTCATCCTGCACCAGGACAACAATGTGCCCGATCTGATCCAGCGGGCCTATCACCACGCCAACGCGGCCCACCTGCTGGTAGTCAAAGGCGCCATTGACACCATCGCCGATGAACATGGAATTCTATCCACCGTGAACCAACCCTCCTTCGACGCCATGGAGGCCATCGGCGGCACCGGCGATACCCTGACCGGAGTGCTCACCGTTTTGTGCGGTGCCGGGTACGAACCGGCCCGGGCCGCACTTCTGGCCGCCCAGGCCAATCGCCTCACGGGCCGCATTACCGACCCCACGCCGGCCACCCAGGTGGCGGAGCTGATCGAAGCAATTCCGCAAGCTTTGACTGATTTACTCGAAAGCGGCCCAACCCCAAAGTAGAATTCGGGCTCGAGGGGAGCGTATCCATTTTTGTAAGGTCGGACTATTGATGACCCAGCAGGAACTTAAACAACCAGAGGCAACCCATGGACACCAACGCGGACATTGGGATCGTCAATAGCCACGCCCACACGATGGAGCGGGCCACCCCCCAGCGTATTGTAGAGAACTGGGTCGTTGACCCCACTCCGATGATGGACCCCGTGATGGTGTGCGTGGTGGATACCGGAATGCCGAGATGGGTGGCGAAAAAGAGCGTCGCGGCGCCGGCGGTCTCCGCGCAGAATCCGCCCACCGGTTTGAGCTTGGTGATTTTCATGCCCATGGTCCGGACGATGCGCCAGCCGCCGAATGCCGTGCCAACCGCCATTGCCAGGTGGCATGAAAGAATGATCCAAAGCGTTTTCCACTCAGTCAGGGAGAGAGTTGTGTCTGGCAAGAAATAACCGCCGGCCACCAGAAGCGCCACGATGATTCCCATGGTCTTCTGGGCGTCGTTGCCTCCGTGGCCGAGCGAATACATGGCCGCGGAGAAAAGCTGTCCGACACGGAAAAACCGGTCCACGGAAGCCGGCCGCCATTTACGGAAAATCCAGTACACGGCCACCATCACGATAAAGCCCAGGACAAAACCCAGAAGCGGGGCGATAGGGATATAGCCGGCGGTCACCAACACTTTGTGCCACCGGATAGTGGAAATTCCCTGGTGTGCAATTCCGGCCCCCACAAACCCGCCGATGATGGCGTGCGATGAGCTGGTAGGCAGCCCGAACCACCACGTCAGGAGGTCCCAGACAATGGCGCCGATCAGCCCGGACAGGACCACATACACATAGACCGGGTCATTGGCCTTGATGATGACGATCTTGGATATCGTGTCCGCCACTTTGGGTGCGAATACGAACATGGCCACGAAGTTGAAGAAGGCAGCCCAGAACACGGCCTGGCGAGGGCTCAACACACGGGTGGACACAACCGTGGCAATGGAATTGGCGGCGTCATGAAACCCGTTGATGACGTCAAACACCAGCGCCACCAAAACCGTAAATATCACTATGGCTAAAAGGCTCATTTTAAAAAACCTTATGTATTTTCAAGAACGACGCCTTCGACGATATCCGCGACTTTCGCACAGGCGTCCGTGGCCCTCTCTATGTGTTCCAGGATACTGCGGCACTTGATCACTTCCTTGGCATCCGCCTCCTCTCGGAACAGGCGCGCAATTCCTTGGCGCCGCATATCGTCCGCTTCGGTTTCGAAATGGTGGACATCCGCTGCCAAGTTATCGATTTCCTTGACATGCTTCTTTGCGCTGCTCATCAGTCCAATCATCTTCTCGATCCGTTCCACGCACAGAACAAGGACCCCCGCAAGATCCCGGGCTTCCTGCATCATCTGTTTGGGCCGGTATAGCTCGATGCGCGTTGAAGTGCCTTCTGTCAGATCCAGGATGTCGTCCAGCTTTTTGGTGAGCTTCAAAATGTCCTGACGGTCGAAGGGGGTGATGAAGGTTTTGTGCAGGTGCTGGAGCGTGCTATGCACCAGAGTATCCGAGCGCCGCTCAAGGGCTTTTATTTCCCGCGCATGGGTCTCGTATGAGCCGCCCTCGTCCACCATGGCTTTGAGCATCCGCGCCGCTTGAACCAAAAGGGCGCTGACTTCCTTAAACTTGTCGAAAACAACGTCATCCTTGGGAAGAAAAAAACGGAACATGGGTTGCCTCCCGGAACGGATTAAATGCATAGCAGGTCTGTGGATCTGCTTCTGACGGCGTTGGGTATTACATGAAGCGATCTATAGAATCAAGGTAAAATAATCCTTTAATTTGAGCATAGTTACACAACCGTAATAAGGGGCTCGCCGACGGTTGCCTGGTGCTTGAGCCCCGCCACATGATTCGACATGCTGAGCCATTAGGGTAAATCGAATAAGACCAACAAAGCCCACAATGGCACCGCTAAGATGCGCAAGGGGAGTGAAAATTCCCATGCTGCCTAGGGCGTCCGTAGAAAAGAATGAGACCTGATAAATGGTTTCATAGGCAATCTTAAAGATGTGAATGGAAAAAATAGCCACATAGAAACCCTTGATCGTTCTTTTCAGGTTTGCATCCAAGACAAACAGGCCCGTGCCAAGAACAAATTGCGTATTGATCAACCCTGATATCCCCCGGTAGGCGGCAAGATCATTTTGAAAGATCAGCAGCGCTAAACCGACTACACATCCCGCGATGCTCAGCACTTGTCCGTACCGGCGGCCGATCTTTTGTTCAAATGCGATCCCAAGCGCAAGAAATACCAAGGCATCGAGGTAAAAGTGTTCAGGGCTCCAGTGCACCAGATGGCAGGTGAAAAGCCGCCAGATTTCTCCCTTTAAGATCGACGCGCGATCAAATTCCATGAAGGCGCAAAAAGAGTGAAACCATCTGGATTGAGCGCCGTCAATGATGAACCCCGCGTTAAAGAAGCATAACACGATGGCCGACAGGATGCTGACCTTGAATTGACTTAAGATCGATTTGAAATCTTTGGCATTCATAGTAATTCCTCTGTTCTCCGATGGGGCTTTAAAAAGCTCGCGGCAACCGCGTGCGTTGCCGCGAGAAGTGATGCATTTGCTTTTGGGTTAGCTTTTTTTTCTTCGATTGCGGTAAATGCCCACCGATCGGACGGCCAGCACAAGGGATGACAGAACAATCGACACCACCCCCACCGATCCGCCACCACCACCGCCGGAACGTCGATATCCGCCCGAATCCGTTCGGCTTGGCGCGCTGCTCGGAGCAGTGGGACGTGCAGCCTGTTCACGCTGTTCGGCCGGCGCAAGGGCCGGGGCACTGCTTGCGTTTTGGGCATACACGCTCGGTCCGTTGGCCTGTGTATTGCCATCGAAGAGATGATCCATTCCTTCCGGGATGGCCAGCAGTACCGGTTGGGTTCTCAAGTTTTGGGAAAGATTGCCCGGTATATCGCGTTCCACGGCGATAAAGGAGGTGTAATCGGTGACGATCTGGTACTCGAGGCCCAGATCTTTTATGCGCTCCCTGGTAGAATTCGATATGTTGCCGATCTCTTTGTTGGTCAGCTGTCGGATACGGGCACGGGCCCAGAGCACCGGCAGGCTGTCATGTGCTTTATTGCTTTCCGGCAGGTCAAGGTCAAACTCGGAGGCTACCTTGTTGCCCATAATATTTCCGGTCAATTTTACTTTGGCCATGCCGGCCTTTTCATAGCGCCCAATGAGGACAAGTGGCCGATCCGCATACAGGTCGGGCAGCGGTTCGGGAATAATGTCTTTCACCTTGAGTTGCCCCCAATCGATGGCCAGATCGGTCATGATGGGATAGGAAATTTTGGAGGCAAAGCGCTTTGCAATTTCAGCGGCATTGTCCTCGTTGGTGATGCGCATGGAAAACCCCCGGCCGATCTCCGCGGCCCTCTGGATCAAGTAATCATTGGGCGCTGAGCCCATGGCCACGGGATAGACTCGGAGGTGTGCGTATTGCGGTTGATTCAGATAGTTTAGTATGGAGGTGTCGTTGCCCACCAGAGCGTCGGTGACCATAATCACATACCTGTGTGTGTTTTCTTCTTGCGAAGCGGGTTGCAACGCTTGCCGGATGGCGGGCAACATCTCCGTTCCGCCGGATGAGCGCAGCCCGCGGATAAAGTTCTGCCCCTTGGCTATATTTTCCGGTGTCGCTTCCAGGTATTGTGAAGCAAACATGCTTAGATCATTACTAAAGGCAATGATGTTGAATCGGTCCTGGGGGTTCAGGGTCCCGAGGACATACTCTGAAAACACCCTGAGCTGGCTCACCGGTGTTCCGTCCATGGAACCGCTGATATCGAGCAGCAACACGATGTCGCGCGCAGAGACTTCTTTGCGCTCAACCGTGTGCTTGGGCTGAATGACGATGCTGAAAAAGCCATCATCCCCCTCACCTTTGTGGGTCAACGTGGCCAGCATTGTGTTCTGGCCGCCCACTTTATATTCCAGCACAAAATCTTTGTTCGGAATTACAGGACCGTTCTTTAAAGTTAACGTCGCGGTGGTTTCCGAAGTCTTGTGGGTGGCCAACTCGTGAGTTACCCCGGTAATGTTTTGAATCGGCATTCCGGCATCGATTTTTACGGTCACTTCAATGTCGTGCCCCGCACGCATGCCGGGGGGTACATACTGCGGCGTAATTTTCGAGGCGTCCGGCACCTGGTCGGTGTCATTGGCCCATCCGCGGCCCACGTTGCCACGGCTGACCGGTTGGCCCGGGATATAACGCGGCGCAACCACCATCGGGAAACTGAAAAGATAACTGGCCCCGTCGATCTTCAGGGTGTGCACGTATTCGATATTGGCCACCACCGTGGCCTTGGGGGGAATATTGACCAGCGACTGGGTGAATATGTCCGGCCTTGCCTGTTCAAGGAGTCCGGCCTTGCGGCCCTCCTGTTTGGCCTGTTCATACTCTTTTCTGGCCTGCTCTTTCTCCTTTACCACGCCTTTAATTACTTTTTCGCCGATTCGAAAGGAGTACGCATCCACGGCCGCGTTTTCAGGCATTGGAAACACATAGATCGTCTCGAGCCTTTCATCGTAAGGGTTTTCGAAAATCTGGCGCAGCCGTACGCGGGCGACCACACCCGTAATTTCAACCTCCGCCTCTGTTTTTCGAAGAATAAACTGGTCCGTGGCCATGGACGGAGAAGAAGATGTCTGCACCTTGTCGAGACTTGCACTGGCAATGAGCATCTGCCCCTGGGTCACGGGTTTACCGTCAATGGTGACATAATCGGCAAGGGCGGAGCCGCCTGCGCCGGTCAGACACAGCAAGAGAGTACTTATAAACAACATTAACGTCTTCGTAGGTTTTAACATTTTGTCTCCTTTCAAAAACTTTGGTTCTCTGCCTAAACCGGATAACTTTCTGACGAGCAAAACAGCAAAAAGCAGGCCGAATGGTCTGCTTGTTTCCAACATAATGATATTATGGCGATGTTATGATTCTTGGGGGGATGTTGATCGAGCTATATTTTGAATGAGACGCGCATAAAATGAACATTGAGTATGCGTTGAATGATCATGGTGGGCCGGACGCAGTGTCGATGGCATAGATGCGGTCGATGTCGGTCATATAAAGCGTGCCCTGAGGATGCCCATGCCTTTCGGGGCGTTCATACCCGTGGCATCAGTAGCCGCTTTTTTTCACTGGAATAGTAATGCTTAAATATCCACTGACACCGTTCGGACAAGTTACGGCTACTCCAGCTTTAAAGATCAATGTCGGAAGTGTTACTCGATGGGCGGTGTGCCGCCGCTTTTATTCTGCCCGGCTATTTGACGTTGAATAGCAGCAAATAGCTGGTCGGGCTGAATCGGTTTGGACACATAATCGTCCATGCCGGATTTCAGACAAATCTCCCGGTCACCCTTCATGGCGTGCGCAGTCATGGCAATAATCGGAATAGCGTGATTGCGAACCTTGGATTGGGGATCGCGCACGACGCCGGTGGCCTCCAAGCCGTCCATTTCCGGCATCTGTACATCCATGAGTACCAGATCGTAGGGTGCTATCTCCAGCGCTTGCACCGCCTCCAGGCCGTTGGCCACCGCATCGGCTTGGAACCCGAATTTTTCAAGCAGATGCAGCGCCAGTTTGCGGTTGATGGTATTGTCTTCCGCCAGCAGGATGCGAATCTTTTTCCGTTTGGCTTCGTCGATTGAATAACGGGTGACCAGCTGCGGTTTTTCCTTTTCGATCTGATTCTTGTTGTGGCCGAGCACCATGGCCAAACTGTCGAACAGTTGCGAACGCCGGATGGGCTTGGTCAGGTAGGCCGCAAAGCCAATGACTTTCATCGCGGCCGCGTCGCCGCGCATGCCTTGAGACGTGAGCATAATGAGCAACGTCTCTTTGAGCT
>JBAQGR010000695.1:0-2363 GCA_049287895.1 Desulfatitalea sp. | reverse complement strand
TTTTGCAGTGGGTACTTTCCCGATGTGGACGACCGCGAGTGGAATCTGGGCTACGATCTCGGTCTGGAAGATCCCGATGAATTGAGAACCGTCGCCAATCTGCAGATCATCTGCATTCATCCCGACTACCGGGGATATGGATTGGGCCTGCGGATGAGCTCCACTGTGGTCGGCATCATCCGGCGATTGAATCGTTATCAGCACTTGTGCGCCACGGCCTCTCCCTATAACTACTGGAGCCTCAATATTCTATTGAATTGCGGCTTCGGCATTAGAAGTATCAAATTGAAATACGGTGGCAAATTGCGCTGTATCGCCTATCAAAACCTGGCGCGGCCGGATGTTTTTCCGGAAACACCCGAAGCCATCGCCGTGCGCCTGACCGACATCGCGCGCCAGGAAGAGTTGCTGAAACAGGGCTATATCGGCGTCCGCATCCAGGCCATTCCCGGATTCGTGCCCCCCACCCGCCTGGATTATGCGGAGGGATACGAGCTCCTGTTCGCAAAAGCCCGCCCTTGACCACAAACGCGCATGCCCTAACCGTAACAGGGCGGTCAACGTCCGGGCCTACGCGGTATTTTGTATGGGGCTGAGCCGGCCGGCGATTATCGGGGTTTAGGGAGCAACGGAACGTAAAACCCGGTTAAGCATCCGTATTGGGGTAACCCCAACATGGTCCGAGAACAGACAGTATCGGAACTTTTTAGGTGGCCATATTTTGGCTGGATTTCACAGGTTGCGGCTCGCGGTAGCTACGCTACTTTTGGGCCTATAAAGGAAAGTTTAGAATTCTTGAGGCCACTTCATCGCGCCGTGCATTACTCTTAATATGAAAATCACCCCATCTTTTTCTATGTAAGGCAAGATATAGGGGAGTCCCGGCACAACCAGCTCCCGCGTTCCCGGAACCCTGCCGGGCCGCCCCATCCCCGGCTGGGTCGCCAGCCTTTGGGCGGCCTCCCAGATCTTCATGGCAACACCCGCCGCTGCTCTTGGTTTGTCCGCGGCAATAAACTCAACTGCGCTGTCCAGATTGTCGAGGGCCTTACGCGTCCATCTAACGTGCATCTACGCCCCATTTCTTAAATCTGGCTTTTACCTGGGTAGGCGTTGCAACCTCGCCGCGCTCGACCTCTTTCAGGCCCTCCTGGACTTCCTGGACAAACCACTCCTCATATTCTAGAAAGCGCGCAATGGCCTGCTTGACGACCCATGATCTTGAACGGTTTAGCGTGCTGGCCAAACCGTCAATGCGCTCAATGGTAGTTTCATCGATCCGAACGCTTGTCGCTTTCATAGGGAGCCCCCCTGCTCTTTGTATTGCGTATGAATACATCTGAATACAATAAAAGTCAATAATAGTCCGCCAACGGGGATCGCTCCGTGACCATTGCTGATTATAATTTCAAAACCAATCTGTACTTTCGAGGCGATTTCCGCTTCGGGTCCACCTTTTGATCAATCCGATGCCGGAACAACCTGATTGCGATATCAAGATCATCAAAGACCCATATCCGACGATCGAACACCCTTCCCTTCACACCGCTCTCCTTAACCCCGGGATACAGGCTTGGCGTTCTCCTCGATCCAAATTCAATAATAAGTCATTCGGGCGCTGACCGGGGCACCAACTCGGCCGTGATGGATGAAGCATCAGGGGATTAAGGAACGCGATAGACACGCCGTTGCCTACCACGCCAAACTCCGAATTGGCATGCTCGCTCCCAGGCACGCATAAGCAATACGACGGCGGACGGTATCTTACAGGTGCCTGTCTCGTAGGCCCTGATAGTAGTCTGCGATACATCGATGCACGCCGCAAGATTATCTTGGCTTATGCTGATACGCCTGCGTATTTCAGAGAATTCAGATGGACTCATCTCCAGGTGTGCCGGCCGTTGTGGCTCCCGATGATCCGGCGCAGAATCCAAATAATAAGTGCGTTCGCGCGGGTCGAAGTCAAAGATCCAATCAGGGTACAATTCCCTGAATGCCCGGAGCGTGTGCTGGATGGTTTTCGTCGAACAAGAGAACTCTTCAGCCATAGTGCTGGCATTCCATTTGTGGCCGGTGAGCAATTGCTCTTTGATCCACTCCACGCGGGACATGATCCCGATCAATTTTCGTGGCATAAGAAATCCTCAAGAACATCGCTGTATTGATCCACCTTCAGCATCCTTTTCCCGCCGGTTTAGGATTTCGTTCGGTCATCCTTACCAGAGCGTTGGCTAAGGGGGTCAATTTTCGGTTATCGAAACTACTACCGATCGCTCCCGCCGAGCGCTCCAATGAAGCAGCCACCGCCGCCACCGCCACCGCCGCCGGAAGATCTGGAGGAATCTGTGTCGGGGGGATCGGCG
>JBAQGR010000694.1:0-2527 GCA_049287895.1 Desulfatitalea sp. | reverse complement strand
AGGTTGGCGTTGCCGCCCTTGTCGCCCGAGCGGGTGGCAAAGGCCCGGCCCAGCGGCGCCCGGACGGTTGGGCACTTGGGAACCGCGGGGATCTCCGGCGTGCGGGGCGATACCGCAAAGGGCTCGCAGTCGCAGGCCGCCTCGACCACCACCGCCGGGCGGTCGTCGAGGCAGACCGTCTGATGGATGTGGCGATTGCCCACCAGCGCCGGCCAGTGCACCACCGCCGGCGTGCCGTCGCCGGGAGGAGAGGTGAGCGTGAAGCCCGGAATGTTGGCCAGGGCCATCTCGACTACCGCGGCCGAAAAGCGCCGGCCCACCTTGTTGGCATCCGGGTCCATCACCGTGACGCGCAGGTAGGCGAACGCCTCGTCGTTGGTGCCGGGATCGATCTTTTCGGAGTGCACGAGCTGCACATCCGCCGTGCGGAATCGCTCGCGGCCGCCCAGGCTCTCGAACAGGGTCTGGGTGACGATCTCGGCCTTGCGCTCGATGTCCAGGCCGGTGAGGATCACGGTCATGGCATTCTTGTGCCCGCCCAGGGTGTTGATACACACCTTGGTGGTCTCAGGCGGCGGTTCGCCCCGCGTTCCCGTGCCGCGCACCCGGTCGGGCCCCTCCTGGGTCAGGGCCAGGGTGTCGAAGCGCACGGCCACATCCGGGGTCAGGTAGGCCGGCGCGGCGATTTCGTAGAGCAGTTGGGCCGTGACCGTGCCCACCGACACCAACCCGCCGGTGCCGGGATGCTTGGTGATGGCGAAGCTGCCGTCGGGGTGCATCTCGGCGATGGGAAAGCCCACGTTGCGGTAGGAGGGCACCTCGTGGATGAACGAATAGTTGCCGCCCGTGGCCTGGGCGCCACACTCGATGATGTGCCCGGCAGCGTAGGCCCCGGCCAGTTGGTCCCAGTCGCTGCGTTGCCAGCCGAAGCGCCAGGCGCAGGGGCCGGCCACCAGGGCGGCGTCGGCCACACGGCCGCACACCACGATGTCGGCCCCCTGTTCCAGGGCCGCGGCGATGCCCCAGGCCCCCAGGTAGGCATTGGCGGTAATGGGCACGGCCCCGCTATCGGCCAGGCGGATGCCCTTGTCCATATGGGTGAAGGTCTCCCCCGCCTGCTGCAACTCCGCCAGGCGCGGCATGAGATCGTCGCCTTCGATGAAGGCGATCTTGGGCGACAGGCCCAGCGTCTGGGCCGCGGCCTTGAGCGCCCGGGCCATGGCCGCGGGGTTCAGTCCGCCGGCGTTGGCCACAACGCGGATGCCTTTTTCCAGGCATTCGCCCAGCACAGCTTCCATCTGTTTGAGGAAGGTGGGCACGTAGCCGGCCTCGGGCGACTTGAGCTTCTTCTGGAACAGGATCGCCATGGTCAGTTCGGCCAGGTAGTCGCCGGTGAGCACGTCGATGGGGCCGCCCTGGACCATCTCCTTGGCCGCCGACAGGCGGTCGCCGAAAAAGCCGCTGCAGTTGGCGATGATCAGTCGTTCAGGATCGCGCATGGTGCTGCCTCCCTTGGGTTGTGCCACCGGCCGAATCGCCGCTGCGCCGGCACAGGTCGATGCTCAGCGGCTCGAGGTCGGATGCCAGATAGCGTTTGGCCAGGTCCACATAGAGCTGCTTGCCGAAAGCCCAGATCTCCTCGTCTTTGGGGCTCACCGGGCGTTTGACTTCAGCCGGATTGCCGACGGCCACCATGCGGGCCGGGATTTTTTGCCCCCACTTCACCAGCGCGCCTTCGGCCACGATGGCGCCCTCGCCGATTTCACTGAGGATGCTCAAGACCGCCCCCATGCCGATGACCGCCCCGTCGCCGATGCTGCTGCCGTGCAGAATCGCCCCGTGGCCCAGGGTCACCCGTTTGCCGATGCGGTTGAGATGGTCGGGCGGCGCATGGATGATGACGCCTTCCTCCACCGCCGTGCCGTCGCCGATCTCGATGCGGCCGTAGTCACCGCGTAAAATGGCGCCGTGCCCGATATAGCAGTTATTGCCGATGATGACTTCACCGATGACTTGGGCCAGTTCGCTGACATAGGTCTCTTTGCCGATGGACGGGGTCCGGCCATGGAAGCGGTACAGCATACGGTCTATTCTCCTTTGAATTGCGGCGGGCGTTTTTCCAGAAAGGCGGTGATGCCCTCCCGGGCGTCCCGGGTACCGGCCACCTCGAGCAGTTTGCCGGCCAGATACCGCACGGCCTCGGACAGCGGCATCTGCTCGACGGCGGCAAAGGCCTGCTTGCCCAGCCGGAGGCCGATGGGGCTCTTGGCGGCCAAGGCGGCGAGCACCGTCGCCACCTGGGCGTCGAAATCGGCATCCGGCACCACCCGGGTGACCATGCCCATTTCGAGGGCCTGGGCGGCGGTGAGCCGCTGGCCCAGCAGGATCATCTCCATGGCCTTCTTGCGGGGCACGTTGCGGAAGATCAGGGCGCCGATCATCATGGGGAACAGCCCGACGTTGACCTCGGGGGTGCCGAACTGGGCCGAGGCCTTGGCGATCACGATGTCGCAGGCCAGCATGAAGC
>JBAQGR010000693.1:0-9743 GCA_049287895.1 Desulfatitalea sp. | reverse complement strand
CGAAAAGCTGGAAGCCCATACCCTGGAGGCCCTGAGCGCTCAAGTGGCCGCTCATCATCAGGCCATCGTGATGGTGATCGTTTTCTTCTTCGTGAGCGCGGTCATCATCGTGGCTGCCGTGCTCGCTACTACCGGTCGGCTGATCGCCAGGCTGGAAGCCAAGGGTCAAAGCCTGCGCCTGCTCGATAAGCAGTTGCGCCGCACCAGCTATCTCTCTTCTTCCATGGAGTTGTCCCTGGGTTTTTACGAAGAGCTCAAAGATATCCTGGCCAACATCGACATGTCGGCTAAATGGCTGGCCGGTCACGACCTGGCCGGTCCATTGCCCGACAGCAGCGAAACCGTGGCCCAGATCACCCGCGAGGCATCCCGCGGGCATCTGTTGATCGCCAAATTCTTGCAATTCGTGCGCGCCGATGACCCTATCGTCAGCGATGTGCAGATCAACACCCTGCTCGACGATCTGCTCGCCTTCCTGCATAAAGAGCTGGAACGGCGCAACATCCAAGTAACCCGCGATTATGGGGAGCCGCTGGCCGCCGTGCGCAGCGATAAGGGCAAATTGCGCCAGGTGTTTCAAGGTCTGCTGCTCAATGCCGTGGCCGTTTTGGACAAGGGGGGGCAGATCCATCTGATCACGCGCGCCGGCGCCGGGCGCCTCACGGTGACCGTCCGCGACAATGGTCCCGGCATCGCGGCGGGCGTTGCGGAGAAAATCTTCGAGCCCTTTTTTACGACCAAACCCCAGGGGACCGGGTTGGGCCTGCCGATCTGCCGGGCGATCCTAAGCCAATTGGAAGGTACGCTGCGCGTCGATTCCCAACCCGGCCAAGGCGCTACCTTTACCGTCGAACTGCCTTGCCGCATCGGTGCCCAGGGCTGAAAAACCACCGGTCCAGCCGCTGGCGGAGGTCGCGCGTCCCCATGCTCAAACGCGAAACACTCAAACAGGCCATCGACGCCATAACCGCCAGGGACGCGGAGATCGGCTACTCGCTGACCGAGCTGTTCGGTACGGGTCGCATCGATGTACCCAACAGTGCCCAACCTGCGGACGATCCAACATGCTTCCATTTTACTTTCGACCATCAACCGGTGACGGTAGATAAGAGCAGCTATTTCAACGAAGGTCTGGCTGCCATCGAACAACCACTGTTGATCAAGTACGGCGAAATGGCCAAAAAGATGGCGCTGACCGCGGCCGGTGGCAAGGCTGGTTTTGCTACGGCCGGCCAGGCGATCCACGATGCCGGCCTAATGCTTCTGGTGCGGCACGAAATCGATCTGGCCATGGCCCGGCTGGGCGCACAGCGCTCCGGGGCGAAAGGGCCCGGGGCCGTGGCGCGGTCGCTTCTGGCCCGGCTGGCCGACCCCGCATTCGACAAGGGGTTGCCCAGGACCGCCGATGATCCCCGGGTGCTCTTTTGTGGTGCAGTGAACGCTGACGACCCCGCTTTTTTTCTGCCCTTTCCCTACACGCGAGACGCATTGCTCCAAGTGGCCGATCGGCAACTACCCTTTTTCAGCGTGCGTTTCGTATTGCGCTGCCTGCGAAACGGCACTGCGCCCCATCTTTTCGCCTGCCTGGTGGATGGCGCCGTTGCCGGCCTGATCTTTTTGCGTCTCAAAACAGCACTTTTCTATAAAGGCATGGAGATCAAGTATATCGCCTCGGCCCAGCACCGGCCCGATGGGTCGTCCCAAGCGCGGCCGGTCCACCGCGGGGTGGGCACCTTTCTGGTGGCCGGGGCCTGGCTGCTCTGGAAAAACAGTCTTCCGGGCGTGCGCGAAATACTCCTGGATTCCGAGATCCAGGCCTCCGGCTTTTATAAAAGCATTGGTTTCGAAAAGCGTCGCCCCTATGTCTATACTCTCGTGCGGCCGGCCGGCCGCCTGACGTATGCTTTGGCGGTCATGGTGGATCGCAGCCCGGCGGTTCAATCCGCAGTCATCCGCGAAATGGTTGCGCTGATCAAGGATCAGGTGCGGCTGCTGGCCCGCGCCAAGATTGATGACCCCCGCCGCGAATTGGCCCTGCACTTTCTCAAATTGTGCCTGTTGTCCCGTACACGGCCCGATCTGGCCAGGAGTGCGGCCCAATTACTGCTCAAAAGCAAACGTCGGGTTCCCGAAGCCGGGTCCCTGCTGGAATTGGGCACGGCCCATGGCCGCATCACCCTGGTCGAGAGCCGGCCCGCGGCGGCCCGTCCGCTGCTGGTGTTCAAAGACTCCGCCCTGCAAACCCACTTGCAAGGCATTTTCCATCTGGAGAATGCCAACCGCATCAAAGCCATCGACACGATCCTGGAAGAAGCGGATCTGGCGGACCAATGGACGCCGGTGGCTGCCCGCGAGGCTGGTAAAGAGGAACTGGGGTGGGTGCACACCCCAGCGCACGTGGCGCGCATGGCCGCCACCGCCGGCAAGCAACTGCTTTCCATCGATCTGGATACCCAAACCACCAAGGATTCCTATGATACGGCCCGTCTGGCCGTGGGCGGGGTGTTTGGCCTGTTGGATGCCATCATGGCCGGGCCGTCCCGGCGCGGCTTTGCCGCCGTGCGGCCGCCGGGCCACCACGCCGAACCGGGCAAGGCCATGGGGTTCTGCCTTTTCAACAACGTGGCCCTGGGGGCCTGTTTTCTGAAGCAGGCCCACAATGCCCGGCGGGTGCTGATCGTCGATATCGACGCCCATCACGGCAACGGCACCCAGGCGGCCTTCGACCACAGCCGCGAGGTGCTGTTTGTCTCCATGCACCAGTTTCCCTGCTATCCGGGCACCGGCCATTTTGGTGAAGTGGGTCACGGTACGGGAGAAGGCTACAGTGTCAATGTGCCGTTGGATAAAGGCATGGGTGATCCGGAGTTCGTGCAAGTCATGGATCGTCTGGTCGATCCTCTGGCCCGGGGCTATGCACCCGATGTGATCCTGGTTTCGTGCGGCTTCGATCTCTACCAGCACGACCGGTTAGCCGGCCTGAACGGCACGCCCACCGGCTACGGCATGCTTACGCGCCAGTTGTGCCGCATGGCCGATACCGTGTGCGGCGGCCGCATCGCTTTCATCATGGAGGGCGGCTACAGCGTCCAGGGTATCCGGGAGTGCGGCCGGAGCGTGATCCAGGAGCTGTGCAACGTATCCACCTTTGCACCGGAACGTTTGCACAAAATCACCTCCCCGGCGTCCACCCCCTTTGCCGGCTTGCAAAAGAGTATGGCCATCCACACGAAGTATTGGTCTATATTAAAAGGCTGACAGCCTTTTAAGGCGGTAGAAAACCATTTTCCGGAGCAGTTGGGCCCAACGGCAAACGGATCTCTACGATCAGCCCCCCGCCTTCCCTGTTTTTGGCACTGATTTGGCCCTGGTGCATGGTCACCGCGCGGTGGGCGATGGCCAGGCCGAGCCCGGCGCCCCCGCTGGCGCGATCTTTTGGGTGGTCCGCTCTGAAAAACGGCTGGAACAGATTCTCCAAAGCCTCTTCGGCAACCCCGGGACCGCTATCCATCACCACTATCCGCACGTATCGGTCGCTGTTTTCCCGGTGAACCTTTTGCAGGATCTCAACCTGGGACCCAACCGGGGTGAAGCGCAGCGCATTGCGCACCACATTCTCGATGGCGCTGCGGATCAAGTTGCCATCCACCGGGAGGGTACACTTCTCCTCAACGGCAAAAGAGACCGAACATTGCCGGGCCTGTCCCTCAAAGCCGGCATCCTGGGCAATACGGCCGATGATCTCTTCCAGGGCCACGGGACGCACCTGGAGCGCCGGCTCGGCATTTTCGAGCCGGGAGAGCGTCAGCAACTGGGTGATGAGTTGGCTGAGTTTGTCCGCCTCCTGACCGATGCGATCGATAAACCGCTTTACTTCCGGGTCTGCATGTTTTCGACTGATCTCGAGCGCCACGTTGAGCCGTGTGAGCGGCGAACGCAGCTCATGGGCGATATCGCGCAACAAGCGTTCATGGGCATGCATCAAGGTTTCGATTTGAGCGGCCATGGCATCGAAGTCCTTGGCCAGATTGGCGATTTCATCTGTGCGCGTGCCGATATCGGGCGCCACGCGTACGGACAGATCGCCTTGGGAGAATTTGCGCACCGCGGATTGCAGCTTTTTAATAGGTGTGGCCAAATACCTGGCAAACAAGAAGCAGATCAATCCCGAAGCAAGCAACGCCGCCAACAGGCGCAAGAGGTGCCCGCGCGTCAGGGTGAAGAAGTAGCGCACCAACCCAACCGGCAATTCGAGCATGATCACGTAGGTGTTGCCGTTGCCGCTGGTGGTTCGGATGGCCATCAAGGGATGATCGGCCAGATTCTTGAACTGAACCGTGGGTACCGTGAGCGTATGCGCAGCCAGCTCATTGGCGCCGCGCGGCAAACGGGTCGCACGCAGCGGCTCGCCTCGATCGGAGATCAGATGCAGGCGGAAGGAGGAAATGGTGTCGATCTGCCCCAAAAAAGCATCCAAGGCCTCTGCCCCCTTATTTTCATACAGGTCTGCGCCCAGTTTGCCGGTGGTCGCAAGGTTGAATGCAAAATAGTTTTTGGCCTGAAAGACAAAGGCCTGGGTAGGGAAAAATACGGTCACGGCCACGCTGGCAACCATGGCCATGACAATGGCCGCCCAAAACCAGAGAAAAATTCTTATGAAAAGGCTGCGCATAGAATCCTAATCCTCCGATACCGCGAAGACATACCCTTCCCCCCGGATGGCTTTGATGGCATCGGCCGCGCCGGATTCGCCTTTCACTTTCTTTCGCAATTTACTGATATGCACATCGATGCTTCGGTCGAGGGGGGAGTAATCCCGGCCGAGTACCGCTCGATTCAGCTCTTCACGGCTGACGACGTTTCCGGCGGACAGCAGCAAAACCTTCAGCAGAGTGAATTCAACCGCAGTCAAATCGATCTCTTTACCGTGTTGGACGACTCGGCGCGCTGCGATGTCCATTTCGAGATCGCCCACGCGCAATCTCTTCTTTTCAGATCCGGCGGCAAGCCTGGGCGCAGCATTTCTCGTTCTGCGCAAGACAGCCCGTATCCTGGCAATCAATTCGCGTGGATTAAACGGTTTGGCCAAGTAATCGTCCGCGCCGATCTCCAGTCCGACGATGCGATCCACTTCATCGCCGCGGGCGGTGAGCATGAGCACGGGCACCTCGCTCTGCTTGCGAATTCTTTGCAAGGCCTCAAAACCGTTGCAGCCCGGAAGCATGACATCCAGAATGATCAATGCATAGGTTCCAGCACACGCCTTGGCAACTCCCTCGTTGCCATTGTGGCAGGCTTCGACGTGAAACCCCTCATCTATCAAAAATTCCTTGAGAAGATTGCAAAGTTCAACGTCGTCATCCACAAGCAAAAGGGTATCGGAAGCCACCCGCACTCCTTTCCGACCCTCGATCGACCCAAGGGCCTTCTCTCATCCACCCGCCAAAACCACTTCTAACCTTTCTAACACCATACCCGATCCTGAACAATCAAAGTGTAAAGAAGTGTTAAGAAATATTAGGCTTTCTTAACATACTGTTGCACTTCTTAACTTCACTTTCATCCTGTCCCACGCTATTGATGGGCAAAGTTCAGGCAGTCAAGACCAACCAACTTAAGGAGGGGTGAGATGAAGGCATGTAAAGGCATCTTAATGGTTCTGTTTTTTAGCTGCGTCATGATCGCCTGTGGTGGCGGAGGCTCTTCAGAATCTGAGGAGACCACCAGTGCTTTGAGCAGCCAGGAACAAGCGGAAATCGTTGCCGCGACCCTGTCCACGGACCAAGGCGGTGTCGGTCAAGATATCGAAAGCCTTGCAAGACCCGCCGACAGGCAAGCCCAGGCCGCGGCCAATCTTTCGCTCACGGTTTCGGCCGAAATGAATTTTTACGATGCTGAGAATCAGCTGCAGGCGGGGTATAACCCCGAAACTACCGACCGGATCGAGTATGAGAGCGTGATTCAAGGTCAGTTCACTACGAATAGCTGCTATTTCCAGGAGTATGTCATCGACAACCGCTCTGCCTTTTTGGCCACCGATTTGCTGTCCGGCACCGCGGTGATCGACGGGACCCACAGCAACCATTCATCCTATGTCCGCAGCTCTTCAGTCAACAACACCGAGGTGCATTACAACCTGGCGTGCGACTTGGCTGCCGTCGGCGTTGTCATCGATCTGGACGCCAACGATACATTCCCAGAGGCTGGTATGATTGAAGGCACAGTTTCTGGTTCCTATGAACGCATCACATCCTTAAGTCATGTCACGAAGGAGCTCTATTTCCACTTCACCGCCACCTATATGGGTGACAACACCGCGGAAATCGAATTGAGCGACGGCACTATTTTCAGCGTCCATTTGGGCAGCGGCGCGGTGGCGGAACTGGATTAGGCGGTGGCCATCACTCCGTGCAGACATATCCATTGCATGGAACCGGTCGAGCCAGTTTAGCCAATCGTTCGTATTTCAACCGGCGCAACTGGCTCAACCGGACCCACTGGAACAGCGACACGCTCCAATCTCTCCGCTTCCGCGAATCTCAGGAACATCAAGAGGCCGCTCGCGACACATCCGCTGCTGGACAGACACTGTCCACCCCCGGGAGACAGTTCAACTTCAGGAAGCATTCCACTCTGGGACCCTGCTTCCCATCCTATTGAATAAATAAAGAATATAAACTCCTGTCACGTTCCAGTCCGGATTGATGCGGTGGCACGCTTATTGAAATCACATTCTTACAGAGAGGAAATGGAACGGGTACAATCTTCCAGACAAGGAGTCTATTCGCATCATGACGACCACCGAGGCCACCACCACAGCGAACGGCACGGCCATTGACATGAACAGCCGGCGCAAGGAGCAGTACAAACGGTTCTTCCGTCGCTTTGTGCTGCTGACGCTGGTCAGTTCCTTGGTGCCGCTCCTGCTGGTCGGGTGGGGCATCAATATTCACTATACCCGCTTTGCCCGCCAGCGCATGACGGAAAAGTTCAACAAAGAGGTCGATCACCACAGCCGGATGATCGAACGTTTTCTCAAGGAGCACAGCTCAAAGCTGCAATTGGTCGCCAGAACCCACAGCAAAGAGTATTTGCGTCAGCCCGGCAACCTGAACAAAGTCTTCGAGACGATCAACCGCGACTCCGCCTCGTTGACCGATTTGGGTCTCATCGATCATACCGGCCGGCACCTGGCCTATGTCGGGCCTTACGACCTGATGGACAAGAATTACGCCGAAGCGTTCTGGTTCCAGCAGGTGCTGCAAAAAGGGCTTTTCATCAGTGATATGTTTCTGGGTTTTCGCCGCGAGCCGCATTTCATCATGGCCGTGACCTCGTCGGACAACGGCGAGCCTTGGATATTGCGGGCCACCATCAACACCGAGACCTTCCGCGCCCTGGTGGAAAACGTGCGCATCGGCAAAAGCGGTGAAGTCTACCTGCTCAACACCGAGGGCATCTATCAGACGACGCCACGCTTTGGCGGCGCGATCATGGAAATGGCGCCTCTGCCGATGATGGAAATGCACGAGGGGATCGATCTGCGTTTCGTGGAGCAAAACTACCCCGGCCGGGCAAGCGTATCTTCCCGCAGGATCATCTGCAGCGTCTGGCTTAAAGAGCCCCGCTGGCTGCTGGTGGTGACCCAGGCGTATGACGAGGCTTTCAACTCCGTGAATCACGCCAATCTGGCGGTGCTGGTGTTTCTGCACATCAGCGCCCTGAGCATCTTGATCGTAGCCGTACTGGTGACCCGCCACATGCTCACCATGATCCGCCGGCGGGACGAGGAGAGCGATCAGTTGAACCAGCAGCTGATGCAAACCGGCAAGCTGGCCTCCATCGGCGAACTCTCCGCCGGTGTGGCCCACGAGATCAACAATCCACTGGCGATCATTTTGACCGAACGGCAGATTCTGCTGGATTGCGCCGGTCAAACACCGGAAATGGACCCATCCTTCCGCGAACAGTTCGATGACTCCATGGCCCAGATCGATGTTCAGATCCAGCGTTGTAAACGCATCACCCACAATCTGCTGCGCTTTTCGCGGCGCACCCATTCGGTGATGGAAGCGGTCCAGCTGAACGCCTTTATCCAGGAGGTGATCGATCTGATGGAACGGGAAGCCAAGGCCAGCGGCATCAAGTTCACCACTGCCCTGGCCCCGGAACTGCCGGCCATGATTTCCGACCCTTCTCAGTTGCAGCAGCTCTTTTTGAACCTGATTACCAATGCCATCGATGCCCAGGACGGCAAGCCCTATGGCCGTATCGATATCGCCACTTCCGTGGCGGCCGATGGTCAAGGGGTCCGCCTGAGCATCAGCGACACCGGCTGTGGAATTCCCCGCGAGCATCTGGAGAAGATCTTCGACCCGTTTTTTACTACCAAGCCGGTGGGCAAGGGGACCGGATTGGGCCTTTCCATCTGCTACAGCATCATCCAGCGGCTGGGCGGTCGCGTCGCCGTGCAGAGCGATCCTGGCCGTGGAACGCGCTTTGACATCGATCTGCCGCTGCGCCCGCCGGCGGAATTGTTACAGGCTACCTAAACCCGAGGGCTGGCCGAAGGTCCGGAGCCAAGAAGGAGGAATTGCAATGATTGGAGCCAAAATACTTCTGGTGGACGACGAAGAGATTTTCACCCGCAACATGGCCAAACTGCTCGCCACGCGCGGCTATCGTGTCACGGCCGTGAACAGTGGTGATGCCGCCATCCGGGCACTCCAAGCGCAAGCCGCGGATGTGATCGTGCTCGACCTGAAGATGCCCGGCATGGACGGCCTGACGACCTTGAAGGAGATCCAGAGGCTGGGGTTCTTCTCCCAGACCTTGATGCTCACCGGGCACGGTTCCATCGATTCGGCCCTGGAGGCCATGACGCTGGGCGCCTACGACTACTTGACCAAGCCGTGCGAAATCGACGAATTGGTGGCCAAGATCGAAGGCGCCTGGCAGAAAAAGGACGGCAGCGCCCAGCAGGTGACCAGGGAAAATGCGCACAAAGGGAACCCGGCGTCCAAGTCTGTCTTCGAGGTCTTTCCTTCCAAAAAACGCTGAACCTCAGAAGTGGCCTGAACTTGCTGTTCCCGGCGCTCCTGAACGGGTCGCCGGGACGTCAAGATTTTGCCGATCGGCGGCAGGAATGGACCGCCCGCGATCCTTCGGTGCAAGCGCACTCTATCGTAGGGCATTGATATAATGATATATTATGATATCAGAAGGGTGGAATGAAAATTGCTAAAGCTCCTAAAGATGATGTAAGGAACAGGAGCGCGCATGGTGCCGAAAACCAATTGGACCATTCAGGATTACTTCAAGCACGCAGGCGTGGGTTTTGATGGTACGCGGCTAAGGAACACGCCCGCGGTGGCGCAGCCCGCTTCAGAGGCTGACTTTGCCCGGATCTTGGCCGGATCCCAGGCGAACGCCCAGGCCCCGACCCACGGGTCGAACAACGGACGGCGTATCGCCGATTATCTCAAAACGCCGGTCGTTGCCAGGTTGCCGCGCCCCAATGCGCCGACGCCACCCAGTCCGCCCAGCGTGCCTCAAACCAGCGCTCAGTCTCGGGTCCACACCCCCGCGCCACGCGATCCCATGGATAGCCAGGCCGCAGAGCCCACGCCGGTTGAAGCCGCACGCTTGGCGGAAGCTGCGTCCATAGCGCCGCCCCAGTTGCCGGAATCGGAGCCCACCGAGACGGTGGCCGAACAGATCGACAGAAGTATTGAGAAAGCCGC
>JBAQGR010000692.1:0-2688 GCA_049287895.1 Desulfatitalea sp. | reverse complement strand
GACTCGGGCTGACCTCGGTCACCGACGCCCTCGGCCGCAAAAAGAGCATCACCTACGACGGCGACGGCGCGGTGAGTTCTGTCCTGGACGACGAGGGCCACGGCTATTACTTCCAATTCTCCTACGACGCCAAGACCCGGGAGTACTACGCCCAGGTGCGCGACACCAACAGCCTGGTCAAAGAGGTGTGGATCGACACCGGCAGCGAAGCCACGCGCTTGGATATCAACGGCCGCACGGTCAAGACCTTTGCCAAGGACGGCGACACCTACACTATCACCGACGAAAACGGTAACCAGACCCAGAAGACCTACGACCAGTGGGACCACCTGGTCAAGGTGGTCTACCCCGACGGCGCCGAAGTAAAGTACGAATACGATCCCACCCTGCACAAGGTCACCCAAAAGATCGACGAGAACCAGGGGGGCACCCGCTACTACTACGACACCGAGGGCCGCCTTACGCGCCGCGTGGAAGCCGTGAGTACCGACCTGCAGCGCACCACCGAGTTTTCCTACGACACTGCCGGCAACCTGAGCACCCTCCGCCGGCCGGGCGATGCGGCCACGGTCGAGGCCCTGACCACCATGACCTATGACGGCGACGGCAACATGCTCAGCCTCACCGACCCCGAAGGCGGCCTGACCACCTTTACCTACGATGCCGCCGGCAACGTGCTCACCAAGACCGACCCGCGCAGCAAGACTTGGACCTACACCTACGACGGCACCGGGCGCCTGCGCACGGTTACCGACCCACTCAACCTGGTGACCGAGTACATCTACGACGAAGTGGGCAACAAGGTCCGGGAAAAAGATCCCACCGGCAAAGAGACCGTCCATGAATACGACATCCGCGACAATCTGAAAAAGAGCATCAACCCGGCCCTGGAAGCAACCAGCATCGAAAACACCTTCGACGGCCGGGTGCTCTCCCAGACCGACGCCGAGGGCCGCAAGGTCGGTTACGAATATGACGCCGACGAAAGGCTCTCCCGGAACATCGACGGCAACGGCAACGTCATCGATCTTTCCTACAGCGGCGACACCACCGGCTGTTCATCTTGCGGCAGCGGCGCGGGCAGCGGCGACCAACCCACCGTGATCCAGTTCCCCACCTTCACCCGCGAGATCAAGTACGACGGAAGGGGCAGAAAGTACGCCGAGCGAGACGTCTTAGACAACGACACCGTGCACCTGACGCGCTACACCTACGATGCCGTGGGTAACCTGACCGCCAAGACCGACCCCGAAGGCAAAGTCACGACCTACGAGTACGATCTTCTCAACCGCCTGGTGAAGGTCATCGACGCCGACAACGGCTGGACCTCTTACGCCTACGACAAGCGCGACAACCTGATCAGCCTCACCGACGCCGAAAACCACACCACGCGCTTTGCGTACGACCGCAACAACCGCCTGGTCCAAGAGACCCGGCCCATGGGCGAAGAGACCCGCTATGGCTATGACAATGCTGGCAACCTGACCGAAAAGATCGACGCCAAGGGTCAGCGCAGCGAGTATCTCTACGACGATGCCGGACGCCTGAACGAGATCCGCTACCATGCCGCCGGCCAGTCCGCGGTTGCCAAGACCGTGACCTTCAGCTACGACAACGCCGGCAACCTCACCGGCTACGACGACGGCACCACCTCGGCGACCTACGCCTACGACGACGCCGACCGCAAGCTATCCGAGACCGTCACCTATCCCGGCTTTACCAAAACCAACAGCTACACCTATTACAAGAACGGCCTGAAGCAAGCCTTCACCGGCCCGGACAACGTTCCCATTGGTTACCTCTACGACAGCAACAACCAACTCACCGGCGTGCAGATCCTCAACGTGGGCCTGTTCACGATCAACCAGTACAACTGGACCCGGCCGGCCGAAGAGACCCTGCCCGGCGGCGCCAAGCGCAGCTACGCATACGATCCGCTCATGCGGGTCCAGGACATCGTCTCCCAGGACCCGGGCGACAACCCGCAGTTGAACTATGGCTACACCTACGATAAGGTGGACAACATCACGGCCAAGCAGACCGAGCACGGCGACTACGGGTACCAGTACGACAATCTCTACCGCCTGACCGACGCCGACCACCCGGACCAGGCCGACGAGAGCTTCGACTACGACCGCGTGGGCAACCGCATCGGCTCGGCCGGCGTCAGCGGCCCTTGGACCCACAACGCCAACAACGAACTGGAAGCCTACGGCGACACCACGTTCCAGTACGACGCCAACGGCAACATGATCGAAAAGAACGTCGGCGGCACGATCACACGGTTCTTTTACAACCTGGAAGACCGCTTAGAACGAGTAGAAAACGGCAGCGGCACCGTAATCGCCACCTACTACTACGATCCGTTTGGCCGGCGTTTATGGAAAGAGGTTAGCGGTACACGCACCTACTTCCACTATAGCGACGAAGGCCTGGTGGGCGAGTACGGCGCCACCGGCGCCGAAATCAAAACCTACGGCTGGAAGCCGGGTGCGACCTGGAGCACCGATCCGCTGTTTATGAAGCAGGGCGGGCAGTACTACTGGTATCATAATGACCATTTGGGTACGCCGCAGATGATGACGACCTCAAGCGGGGCGTTGGTTTGGAAGGCGAAGTACACGAGTTTTGGGAAGGCCAATGTTGAGCCTGGGGCGAGTGTGGTCAATCCGCTGAGGTTCCCTGGGC
>JBAQGR010000691.1:0-7599 GCA_049287895.1 Desulfatitalea sp. | reverse complement strand
GATACTGGCAGATGGCCCGGCAAACACGTTTTGCGGTGACGGATGCATTTACCATCTCCGACGACCCTGCCGACGATATCGAAAATTCCATCAATATTCGCGGTCGGAACAGGTATGCCCGAAACACGGCCCATGCGGAGATCGCCCATCAGTTCGGACGGGAAGATTCATTCGAATTGGGATACGATCACTCGATTCTAAAAAACAAGCTGGATACAATAGAAGATAGTCAGAGACACAACCCATACACGGACTTTTTATGGTGGTTCGTCGAAAACGAATATGGGTTCCAGGCCCATGTGGATTACGCTCGCGGCCTCTTCGAATTCTCGGATGATTTTGACAGCTGGTATGGCGATTTCAGGCTGCGCAAAAGATTCACACGCCATTTCGATATGTTCTTGCAATATGCCCAGATGATGACTGCCTATGATCACGATCCCGATGCTGTGGACGCCGCTGTAGTAGAAGATTACACGGTCTATAATCCGGCGTTGGGATTCAACTATGTGGCCGGTGAGAACACCAATATATCGGTGGCCGTCGGCTATGCAATCCGGGACCGGGAATTCAGCGAGGATGACGAGGGCCCAATCGTCACTAGCGATTTGACCACCGCCTGGATCTTCAGGAGAGGTTCGATCACCCTGAATGCAAACAGCGGTTACACTCAGGACACTTTTTCCACTGAGAATCGCGGATTCAATGTGTATGGCGGTGCGGGAGCGATTGCCGAATATGGATTCACCAGCCGATTGCGGGGTGACGTGGCCGCCGACTATCGATACATCCGCTATATTGACGAAGATCCTGTCACCGACGATCACTTCGTGAGCGCCGGCCCGGGGATTTCCTATCAGGCGCTTGCATGGATGCGCTTCCGTTTGGAATATGCCTATCGGACCCTTTTCTCGGATGACCCCGAGGATGAATATAGGGAAAACCGGGCCATGCTGTCGGTCATTTTGGAGCCGTCTTCACCCTGGCGGTGGAATTAATGAGCGCTTTCGGGACCCATCAGATCCCTCATTATTAAAGTATGGATGGCACAGCGGCGCGGCTGAAGAGGAAAAACTGGCGGAAGTGCATGGGAATCGAACCCACCCAGGACGGTTCTAGCGCCCTACACCGGATTTGAAGTCCGGGAGCCCCACCAGTGAGCTGTCCACTTCCGTAGCGAATCGAGGCCTATTGTATTCAAGCGCAAAAAATTGTCAACCGCTTTGCGAATGGTAGTGTGAACGGAGTGATATGGCGGCTCAATCAGATATCAATGCCGATCGACTATCGGAGACATTCAAAGCGTTGGTCCAAATCGACAGCATCTCCAGGGAAGAGGGGCGGCTGTGCCGGGAGTTGCGGCGGCGGCTGAACGATCTCGGCTTCCGCACTATGATGGATGACGCCGGCTCGCGCGTGAACGGCGATAGCGGCAATCTCATCGCCCATTGGCCGGGTACGGTCGACGTCGAGCCCCTCCTGCTCTCCGCTCATATGGATACGGTGGAGCCCGGCCGGGGCGTTCAGGTGCGTTTCAAAGAGGGGGTTTTCTCCAGTGCCGGTGATACCATTTTGGGCGCGGACGATAAGAGCGCCCTGGCTATTATTCTGGAGGTAATCCAGTGCATCCGCGAGCGCCATCTGCCCTGTGGGCCGCTGGAGGTGGTCTTTACCATCTGCGAAGAGATCGGCCTGCTGGGGGCCAAGCACCTGGCCTATGAACATCTTTCGGCCCGCGTGGGATATGTGCTCGACACCCGCAACCCCGCGGCCATCGTGACCCGCGCACCTTCGGCCAACCGATTTACATTTCGTGTGCACGGCAAGGCCGCCCATGCCGGTGCCGCGCCGGAGAAGGGCATCAACGCCATCGCCCTGGCGGCCCAAGCCATCGCCCAACTGAAGCTGGGCCGCATCGATCACGAAACCACCGGTAACATCGGTGTCATCCAAGGCGGCGTGGCCACCAATATCGTGCCCGATCAAGTGGTGGTCCACGCGGAAGCGCGCAGCCACGATGACGCCAAATTACAACGCGTCACCGATGAGATGGTAGCGGCTTTCGAGAAGGCCGTGGCGCTTGACCCAGGCCAAGGCGCGGATCGGCCGCGGGTGGATGTCGAGGTCGTCCGTGACTTCGACCGCTTGCACATACCGGCTGACCATTATGGGGTCGCGCTGGCCGTCGAGAGCGCCAAAGAGTTGGGATACACGATGGCCACCGCAAGTTCGGGCGGCGGCTCGGACGCCAATGTCTTCGCTTCCCATGGAATCGTCACTGGCGTTTTGGGCACCGGCATGGAGAACGTGCATACGACCCAGGAATCGATTCGGTTGGGAGAGATGGTTCGATCCGCGACAATACTGCTGGAAATTCTTCGCAATCACGCCAACGGGGAGAGGGGCACGCGCCGAGATGGGTGAAGAACATTCGTCGGCAGTCGCTCGCAGGGCACACCGGATCTTGAGAAGTATATTGACCGCTTGAAAATCGAGCACGGCCTGCGGGACTTCATCGCCGCCGGCAGTTCGCTGGAATTCTGCCGGCAATGGATTAGTAAGGGATAAAATAATGACCTTGGCCTATTTCGACTGCTTTTCAGGGATCAGTGGCGACATGACCTTGGGTGCGCTGGTGCATTTGGGGGTTCCCGCGGCCTGGTTGAAAGAAACGCTTCGGTCGTTACCGCTGGATGGGTTTGATATCCAGGTCCGGTGCGTCCAGCGCAACGGCATCGCGGCCATGAAAGTAGATGTGGAAAGTGCGGAGGAGCACCACCATCGTCATTTTGGCCACATCCAGGCCTTGATCGAAAAATGTCCGCTCTCCGACCGGGTGAAGCGCGACAGCATGGCGATCTTCGAGCGCATCGCCGACGCCGAGGCCAAGATCCACTGCTGCCCGAAGGAGTCGGTGCATTTCCATGAGGTGGGTAGCATGGATGCCATCGTGGATGTGGTGGGCAGCTGTTTGGCAATGGAGTATTTGGGGATCGATACTATTTTGGCCTCGGCCTTGCCCTTGGGCCGTGGATTTGTCACCTGCGCACATGGGGTTATACCGGTGCCCGCACCGGCAGTACTCGAGATTCTAAAAGGGGTTCCGGTTTATAGCGGCAACGCCGAGATGGAGTTGGTGACCCCCACGGGCGCGGCGATCCTGGTGGGCACAGGAGCCGAGTTTGCCTCTATGCCACCCATGAAGATTCTGCGGGTCGGTTACGGGGCCGGTACGCGCGAGATCGATGGGCGACCCAATCTACTGCGTGTTCTCCTGGGGGAGGCGACGCCGTCCCACAGTGCCACGACACCCGAACGGCTGGTGATGGTGGAGACCAGCATCGATGATATGAATCCCGAGATTTTCGGTTACCTGATGGAGACTCTATTTGACGATGGGGCCTTGGATGTTTTTTGGGTGCCGGTGCAGATGAAGAAGAACCGGCCCGGTACTCTGGTCAAAGTGCTTTGCGCGCCGGAGCATCGGGAGCAGGTGGTGGCGCGGATTCTGGCCGAGACGACCAGCCTCGGTGTGCGCTACCATGAGGTGTATCGCACGGCGCTGCCCCGCCAAACCGTCACCGTGCAATCGGCTTTCGGCACGATCGAGGTGAAGCGCGTGGTCGGGCTGGACGGTGATGCCCAATGGATTCCCGAATACGAGGTGTGCCGCCGGATCGCCCAGGAGCGCAAGGTGCCGTTGCGGCAGGTCTATGAAACCATCCGCCGAACGGCCCGCCCGCTGGATTGAGCACACCTTGCCTCCGATCGCGTGACCCAATTCGGCGGATGCCGACCTGGGATAAATATAGTGTGGTTGCGCCTACTTGCCGCCAACTCCTTGACAAAGCTCGGTGTAGAATATAAAAACGGGCCATGCTTTCCAAGCACCATGCCGTGATGATTTTGGCAACAGGGTGTTATGTGGGACGTTCGCCTGTTGCGCCCGGCACGTTGGGCTCTTTGATTGGCCTACCCATTGCCTGGGGTCTATCCGCCCTGAGCTGGCCGTTGGCATCTTTGATTTCCCTCTTGTTGATTGCTGTGGCGGTTTGGATTACCGACGCGGCCGAGCAGATAGTGGGTGCCGATGACCCCGGATGCATTGTCCTTGACGAAATTGCGGGCATGGTTGTGGCGTTGAACGGGATTTCGTTTTCGGCCGCAACCGCATTGGCTGGTTTTGTTTTATTCAGAATCTTCGATATCACCAAGCCGCCACCGGTTGGAACTCTGGATAAGCGCTTGCACGGCGGTTGGGGGATCGTAATGGATGATATCGCCGCCGGAGTGATGGCCAATGTGGCGCTGCGTATCGGGATCTATGGTTTAAATCTACTGTAACGGCAATTGGCATTACAGAACCAAGAGGTTGAAGAAAAACTTGAAAAACGAACCGCAAACGGAAGAGGCCGCCCCGGCCAAGCCCTCCAAGGGAAAAATCAGAGAAAATTTAGAGGCACTGGTTATCGCCATTATCCTGGCGATGTTCATTCGCACCTTTGCAGTCCAAGCCTTCAAGATACCCTCCGGTTCCATGCAGAACACCCTCTTGATCGGCGACTATATTCTGGTGAACAAGTTCATCTTCGGTGTCAAACTGCCCTATACCGATATCACCATAATTCCGGTGAAAGTTCCCCAAAGGGGAGAGGTGATCGTGTTCAAATTCCCTGACGATCCAAGCAAGGACTTCATCAAGCGGGTAGTCGGCGTCGGGGGCGATACCATTCGCATTGTCAATAAGAAGGTGTATGTGAATGGCAAACCCCAGGAGAACCCTTATGCGATTTACATGGACCCCCATACCAATCCGTTTGGTGCACCCCAACGCGATAACCTGGGGCCGATCACCGTTCCCGAAGGCAAACTCTTTATGATGGGGGACAACCGCGACGAGAGCAACGACAGTCGCTTTTGGGGATTCGTGGATGTTTCAGCCGTCCGGGGCAAAGCCTTCATGATCTATTGGTCCTGGGACAGTGACGGGTTCGATGTGCGCTGGAAACGGTTGGGGCATCTCATTGCACATCAATGGGTGAGCAATGAAGTTGAATAGAAAAGATATTCTCGATATGTCATCCCTAACGGTGGAGGAGATCCAACTGATCCTGGACACCGCGGAGAGCATGCGCGAGATCTCTGAACGGCCCATCAAAAAAGTGCCGGTGTTGAGGGGCAAAACAGTCATCCTCTTCTTTTACGAACCGAGCACCCGCACCCGCCTTTCCTTCGACCTGGCGGCCAAGCGGCTCAGCGCCGACACCCTGGCCATCTCCGCCGACATGAGCAGCCTGGTCAAGGGCGAAACCCTGCTGGACACCGCCAAAAACATCGAGGCCATGCGGCCCGATGTGGTCATATTGCGCCATGCCTATTCAGGTGCCCCCCACTTTTTGGCCAAGCGCATCAAGGCTTCAGTGATCAATGCCGGCGACGGCACCCATGCCCACCCCAGCCAGGCGCTTCTGGATATGCTGACCGTACGCCGGCACAAAGGACACCTGAACGGGCTCAAGATCGCCATTGTCGGCGACATCGCCCACAGCCGCGTGGCGCGCTCGGATTGCGAAGGATTCACCAAGATGGGGGCCGAAGTGTTTCTGGCCGGACCACCCACCATGATGCCCCACGGCATCGAAAGCCTGGGGGCACGGGTCGTGCCGACGGTCGATGCGGCCGTGGTCGATGCGGATGTCATCATCATGCTGCGTATCCAGAAAGAGCGCCAGAAGCGTTTCAGCATGGCCACCGAGCGTGAATATGCCCGCCACTTCGGCCTGAATCGGGCGCGTGTGGCCCTGGCCAAAAAAGATGTGGTGATCATGCATCCCGGCCCCATCAACCGCGGAGTGGAGATCTCCCCGGACGTGGCCGATGGTCCCGGTTCCATTATACTGGACCAGGTCACCAACGGCGTGGCCGTGCGCATGGCCATGCTGTACCTGGTGTTGGGAGGAGGCCGCAATGCAGATGCTGATTAGAGGGGCCCGGGTGATCGATCCCGGCCACCTGGACCGGCCCAGCGATGTCTTGATCGACAAGGGCATCATCGAGGCGGTTCAGCCCGCCCACACGATCGCGGTCGAACCCGGCGCCATGCAGGTGGTCGAGGCCGACGGCCTGTGGCTGATCTCCGGCCTGATCGACCTGCATGTGCACTTCCGCGAACCGGGCCAGGAGCACAAAGAAACGATCCTCACTGGCTGCCGGGCCGCCGCTGCCGGCGGGTTCACGGCGGTGTGCACCATGCCCAACACCGATCCGGTCAACGACGATCCGGCCATCACCGCCCTGATCCTTGGAAAGGCGGCCGAGGCCAACCTGGTACGGGTCTATCCCGTGGCCGCCATCAGCAAAGGACTCAAAGGCGAGCAGTTGTGCGAGTTCGGTGAGCTCAAAGCCGCCGGGGCCGTGGGGGTCAGCGACGACGGCCGGCCGGTGATGAACGCCCAACTCATGCGGCGCGCCCTGGAATATGCCGCCGGCTTTGGCCTCAAGGTCATCTCCCACAGCGAAGATCTGCACCTGGCCGAAGGCGGGGCCATGAACGAAGGCGCCCTGGCCACGCGCATGGGGTTGGCCGGCATCCCCAACGCCGCCGAAAGTGTCATGGTGATGCGCGACATTGCCCTGGCGGCCCTGACCGGCGCGCCGGTGCACATCGCCCACGTGAGTGCGCGCGAATCGGTGGCCGCCATCCGGCGGGCCAAGGCCGACGGCGTTCCCGTGACCGCCGAAACCGCCCCGCACTACTTCACGCTCACCGAGGCGGCCGTGGAGGGGTACAACACCCTTGCCAAGATGAATCCGCCCCTGCGTACCGAAGCGGACCGCCAGGCTGTCCGCCAGGGTCTGGCCGACGGCACCCTGGATGCCATCGCCACCGACCACGCGCCCCACTCGATCCTGGAAAAAGAGGTGGAGTTCGACCGGGCCGCCAACGGCATCATCGGCCTGGAAACGGCTCTGCCCCTGAGTTTGAAGTTGGTGGCCGAGGGGGTGCTGAACGTAGAAACGCTCATCACACGCATGGCCGTGGCCCCGGCCCGGTTCCTGGGCCAATCGGTCGGGGTGCGACCGGGCCTGACGGCCGACTTGACCCTCGTCGATCCCAACCGGGAGTTTGTCGTAAAGGCGGCCGACCTCAAATCCAAGAGCCGCAACATGCCCTTCGACGGATGGCCCCTCAAAGGCAAGGCCGTGATGACCATCGTCGGCGGGCGGGTGGTTTTTCGGGAATAGAACACAGTGCTTCAACAAAAACCCAAAACCTGAATAGGTTCTTATGGCAGCCCGATTACTCATTGTGGACGACGAACGCAGCATGCGTGAGTTGCTCGATTACATGCTCTCCCGGGAAGGATACACCATCGCGCTGGCCGAGAACGGTCGCAAGGCCGTCGAGATGATCCAGGCCAACGATTACGAACTGGTGCTCACGGACATCAAACTGGGCGATCTGACCGGGCTGGATGTGCTGCGGGCCTCCAAACAGAAAAACCCCGGCACCGTGGTGATCATGATCTCGGCCTTTGCCACCACCGAAACCGCCGTTGAGGCCATGAACGAAGGCGCTTTCGACTATGTGCCCAAGCC
>JBAQGR010000690.1:0-1721 GCA_049287895.1 Desulfatitalea sp. | reverse complement strand
CGAGCAACTGGCGGCCGCGGGGATTGTGACCGCCCAGCAGACCGCGCCCATGGAGCAGGCGGCGACCCAGCGCATGGCGGCGGCCTACGACGAAGTTCGCAACAGCGCCTGTCCTTTTCCGGAAGTGCGCTTCTTCAAAGAGTGGGAGCCGTACACCGGCCGCTACAGCCACGCACCGGTGGCAACCGCCGTGCCGGGAAAGCTGCTGACGGACCTGGCGCGTCAGATCAACACCCTTCCCGAGGGGTTTGTGCCCCACTCCAAAATCAAGCTGCTGCTCAACCGCCGCCTGGAGGCCGTGGAAAAGGGCTTGGGCATCGATTGGGCCAATGCCGAGGCCCTGGCCCTGGCCAGCCTGCTGGTCGAGGGGGTCCCTATCCGTTTGAGCGGTCAGGACTGCGGCCGGGGAACCTTCAGCCAGCGCCACACTGTTTTGCATGACCGCAAGAGCGGCGACAGCTATGTGCCGCTCAGCCATTTGGGCGAGGGGGCGGCCCGTTTCAATGTGTTCGACAGCCCGTTGTCCGAAACCGGGGTCATGGGTTTCGAGTATGGCTATGCGTTGGCGCGACCCGAGGGATTGACCTTCTGGGAAGCGCAGTTCGGTGATTTCAGCAACAACGCCCAGGGGATCATCGATCTGTTCATCGCCAGCGGCGAAGCCAAATGGCAGCGCTTGTGCGGGCTGGTGCTGCTGCTGCCCCACGGCTGGGAAGGGTTGGGGCCGGAACACTCCAGCGCCCGGTTGGAGCGGTTTTTACAGTTGTGCGCCGATGACAACATGCAGGTGTGCGACGTGACCACGCCGGCCCAGTACTTCCACCTGCTGCGCCGCCAGGCCAAGGCCGCCTACCGCAAACCCCTGGTGCTGATGACGCCGAAAAGCTTGCTGCGCCACCCCCGCGCCGTCAGTTCCATGGCCGATTTGAGCGCGGGCGGCTTTGAGGCCGTGCTGGACGATCCGATTCGGCCCGAGAAAGCCAAGAAATTGCTTTTCTGCAGCGGCAAGGTGTACTACCAATTGCTCCAACGCCGGGACGAGCTGGCCACCTCCAAGGTGGCCATCGTGCGAATGGAGCAGTACTACCCGTTTCCCGAGGCCCAGTTGGCGGAAGTGTTGGCGCGCTACCCCAAGGTCGAAGCCTGGGCCTGGGTGCAGGAAGCGCCGGAGAACATGGGCGGCTGGACGTTTGTGCGCCCGCGCCTGGAAGCCCTCATCGGCCATCCGCTGACCTATGTAGGCCGCAAGCCTTCCAGCACTCCGGCCACCGGCTTTCCCAAGATCTACAAGGAAGAACAGGCGGCCATCTCCGATCAGGCGGTGGGGCCGTACGACACCGGGAGCGGAATAGGGGGGTATTGAAAACGAGCTCGCCGGTCACCTTGAGCTTTAGAATGGCGACATGGCCGGTGCGAAGCGCCCAACGGGCGCGGGCCAGAGGGGTAAGAACATTTGTTTGTGTTGCGGCCGCTCTTCTACTAAATGTCAACTATATGGATTGCGAATTCGTGGTCTATCAAGACAAATTTGGGTGTATAGACGGACGATTCGTGGTCTATATCTCATTCGTCCCTCGATTAGACGCCTTATAACGCGTCTAATAGGAGGACTAAACCATGTTGAACTAAACCGCTTCGCGGAGAAGTACTTCCGCCATTCTTCCCATCTTTCATCTCTATCTTCATAACCCACCAAAATAATACCATTTCATTTCGTGGCT
>JBAQGR010000689.1:0-4766 GCA_049287895.1 Desulfatitalea sp. | reverse complement strand
CGGGCAAGGTTGTTCGAAAAACCGCTGATCTCGTCGAACACTTTGCGCAGCAAGTTCAGACCGATGAAAGAAAAAGCCAGCAGCGCCAGAAAGAAGCGCGGCAGATAGCGATCGTTGAGAATGTCGTAGTGGATGCCGAAGTAGATGAGCGCCACCACCGGCACGAAAAAGAATGAGAAAAAAACAAGATTCAGCTTGGCATACAGCGATCTGTTTTTGAGCAGCAGCTGACTGATCCATTGATAGAGCTTTTTCATAGGCGCCGACTCCGTTGCGTAATCTGAGACCACGTAAGGATATCGACCGTCCGGGGACGAAACATTAGAAGCGGCAGACCACCAGGGTCCGGGCGAGGCTCTCCACCACCGCTGCGCACAGCCGGTGCCAGCGAGGGCGATCTTCGATGAAAAAGCGCTGGTTCAATTCCAGTTCGATGCCCAGGTAGTTTTTCCTGAAATGGGTTCTGAGATGGGTGGGCAGGCCGTCGGACACCCCTTTGTAAGGGGCGTTGCGCCGGATGCGGAGGGTGGGGTCGATGGCCGCCAGGGCCGCTTTCCATTGGTCGCAAAAGTACCGCTCGACCGCGCGGCGGGGGTCATAGAGCAGCCCCACATCCATGGTGCGCACGCGGCCATCGAGCACCGGAGCAAAGCTGTGGCAGCCGATGTGCACCACCCACCGGCCGGCGGCGATGGCCTCCTGGACGGCGGCTTTTACCGTTGCCCAGTGGGGGGCGTGGTGGCGTTCCAGAATGCCCTTTTGGGTGGCGGCGTCCAGGGGCCGGGTGATCTCGGAAAAGAGCCGGCGATTTCCCGGCGAGCGGTTCAGGTCGGCCAGCAGGCGCGAGGTGGTGGCCGCAAAGAACGGCGCGTCCAGCCGCGCCGCCATCTTGCGGGCATATCCCAGGGCGCCCAGATCATAGCCCCGGTGGGTGGCCAGCAGGGCGCCAAACTTTTTGAACAAGGCGCGATACGGCTGGGGAATGGCGTTGCCGCCATGTTCACACGATACGATCACTGCACACTCAGCCACGGAACATCTCCCCTTTGGATAGGCAGTCGCACAGCCGGCCGTAGATCTCGGTGAGCTTTTCCCGGCGCTCGCCCCCCCGCTCGCCCCCCCCCAGGGCCGTCACGATGCGGCGAGCCAGACACCCTTGGTCCAGGAGGGTGGCCCGTGCCGCGGAAAGCAGGGGGTCAAGGCCGTCGGCGTCCAGGGTCGCGGTCGCCGCGGCCAGGTGCTGCCACACCTCCCGGGCCCGACGCCGCGTGCCGTTCAGGCCCAGGGCGTTCAGGTAGGGTGCGTGGTCGATGATGGCATCGTCACCCTCTTTTATGACCGCCAGAAAAAGATCGGCCAGCAAGCCGGTGTCGAACGCTTTGATCCGTTCCAGTCCAATCCACTGTCCGGCGCACAACGCTTTGAGGGCGGTCGTGATCAAGGCCGCGGCGGCCAGGTCGGCCTGGGGGCACTCCTGCACATCGAGCACCCGGATCTCGATGGCTCCGCGGTCGAAGCGGGCAATGGCCCCCCGGGCGTTGAGGAACTCCTGTTGCAGGGTGCCCTCCGGATCGAGGGGGGCAATGTCGGCGTACATGCGCTGGAAGACCTCCCGGTCGTAGGCTTCTTTGGAATAGACCGGCTCCGGTATGATCCGGCCGGCCACCGAGGGAATCCGTTCCGAGTTGTGGCGATACACCTCCATGCGGCTGTCCAGAAAGCCGGTGCGCCGGCCGTCCAGGATCGGCGAGCTGGCCGTCAGGGCCGGCATGATGGGCAGCAGCAGCCGGATGGCCGCGTGCAGCCGGCCGAACTCTTCGTCTCCGCAAAAGGGCAGATTGATGTGCAGGCTCTGCAAGTTGGACCAGCCATGGCCCCGGCAGTCGAAAATGCGGTTGTAGGCCTCGTACACCGGGCTGTACTCGTGGGGCCAGAGCACGGTCTCGGTTAAAGGGTCCATCCAGGGGTGGCAGGCGGTGGGCATCAGCCGGCCCTCCAGGGGCGCCAGCACCTTGTTGATCCGGCCGATATGGTCGGTAAAGATTTCGGCCAGACCGGCCAGGCGCCCGGCCGGACCGTTGGTTTTCAGTTCGATCACGTGGAGCACCAGCTCGTTGGACCAGGCGAGCGGCCCCAGTTCCACCTCGGAGACGATCTCGCCGGCCGCAGCGGCCAGGACTTGGTCGGCCACGGGCAGGACCGCCAGTCCGCGGCGGTCCACGATCATATATTCCAGTTCGATGCCCGTGGCCTCGAAGAGATGCAGAGGATCAGCGCTCATGTGTTGCGGCTCCCGATGGTCCGATTTTCGATGCGTTTGAGGAACACCTCCATGATGCGGGTGTAGAGCTCGTCCTGGAGCACATCGTCCTCGTAGCCGGCTTCGATGTTGGGGTTGTCGTTGACTTCGATGACCACGGCCGATTTTTTGCCCACCTGTTTGAGGTCCACCCCGTACAACCCGTCGCCGATGAGGTTGGCCGCCTTGAGCGCGGTTTTGACGACCGCCGAGGGCGCCTTGCCCACGGGCAGGGTCTCCACCCGGCCGTACACCTCCCGGCCGCCCTTGTCCTTGCGCACGATCTGCCAGTGGTTGCCGGCCATGTAGTACTTGCAGGCGAACAGGGGCTTGCGGTCCAGAATCCCGATGCGCCAGTCGAACTCTGAGGGCAGGAACTCCTGGGCGATGACCAGCTCCGATTTTTTGAGCAGCTGCTTGGCCAGGTCCAGCAACGCTTCCTGGTTTTCGGCCCGCACCACCCCCTGGGAGAACGAGCTGTCCGGTTGTTTGAGGATGCACGGATAGCTCATCACCGGCAGCAGTGTCTCGAGGTTCTTGGAGTGAATGATATGGGTCTTGGGGATAGGGATGCGCGAGCGGCCCAGCAGTTCGGCCAGATAGACTTTGTTGGAGCAACGCAGGATCGACTCCGGGTCATCGATCACCACCAGCCCTTCGGCCACGGCCTTTCTGGCCAGGCGGTAGGTGTGGTGATCCACGTTGGTGGTCTCGCGGATGAACAGGGCGTCGAACTCCGAAAGCCGGTTGGAATCTTCCTTGGTGATCATCTCCACGCCGATGCCCAGATCCTCGGCCGCCTTGGTGAAACGCTTGAGGGCCTTGGGGTTCGAGGGAGGCCGCGGCTCGTCCGGGTCCTGCAAAATGGCCATGTCGTAGCGCGATACGGCGCGCTTGGGGATATAAAGCTTCTTGCCCGCGAAGTACTCCGAAGCCACCACCTGGGCAAAGGGGCGCTCCGGCTCGGGGATCTCCTTGACCGTGAGCGGCGACACATTGGTCAGTTGCCAGCAATCGTTGTAGAAACCGAAATCGGCCCGCAGAAAAGGCGCGGGAAAGAACTTGAAGAGCCGCGAGCCGATCTGCTCGAAGCGTTTGTCCGGGCATTTGCCGAAGTAGATGTCGACGGAAATCTTCTGGGGGTCGTCGGCGGTGAAGAGTTTCTGCAGCGTCTCTTCCAACTCCTCGGAGACCAGACGGATGATGCCCACCGATTTCATATCCTGGATGGTGGTGATGTTGGGCACCGGCTTGTGGTTGCGCGCCTCGGCCAGCAGGCTGACGTAGTAGCCGATGCTTTGATAGCGATAGGAGCGGCAGATGTTGAAGACTTTGGATCCCTTGAGTCCGGAAAACGACTGATCCGACAGATAGGTGCGAGCGGCCACCGGCTCGACACCGGTAAAATGGAGCGGACACTCTTCCGGGTTTTCAATGACCACGAGAACGGTCACGACCTCCTCCTTTGGGTTAGGGCCTTTTGGGCGTAACGATCAGCAAATTGGCGTCATAAGTCAGGCTGCCCAACATAATGGCACCCACCAGCCGATTCAAGCGCACCGGATAAATTTGGGTCGGGCTGATGGGATTGGGCAGCAACGGATCGGCCACCAGGGCCGTGCGCGTGGCCATATCGTATCCGCACAGCACCACGAAATGGCCGGTGGGCTCTCCTTTGATATCGTCGTAAACCATCCGGCGACCCACACTAATCTCCCGGGCCGTGCGGTACAAAAAAGTGGCCGAAAGGCCGGTGAGGATGGGAATGGCGCGCCTGAGCAGCCCCCCTACCAGGCGGGTGGTCAGATCCTCGAAGCGGATGGTCCCGCCCAGCCGCAGAAACTCCAGGTACGCCCTGCTGGCCGTGCGAATTTTGGGATTCGCCTTGGCCTCGATCTGGCGCTGCAAGCGCACCTGCATGTCGGCCGTGCTCAACCGGAACCAAGTGGGATCGAACACCTGCAAGTTGAAGGTGTAGAGCTTGGCGCGGTAGCCGCGGCGCAAAGCGTGGCACCCCAGAAGCACGGCCAATGTGCCGCCCCCCTTGAGCTGCTTGACCTGTCCGATCACCTTGGCCAGGGAGATCTTGTCTCGGTAGTAATTGTAGACGGCCTGCAGGCAGGTCGGGCCGCAAGTGGCGTCGTCCGGCTGGGCCTGGATATGAAATTGAAGCTTAGTATCCAACAATGCTACCCCAAATAATACCGATGCATTCAAGAATGCCTAACATATATCAGTCATCACGCCATTATCAATGGTTTTGTCTTGTTTTTTGCCATGTTATCCGAATGCCAGCGCATCACGGCCACTATATCGGTGTCAGTCAGCGCCTCCCCCCCGTCTCTTTTTCAACTCCTTTTCACAATCCGTTCATCATCGCTTCACGGCCGGGTGGCAAAAGAGGAATCACGTCCTCGCACGACGATATTGATCCTCTTAAACCGGAAAAGGAGAAGATTCCATGTTC
>JBAQGR010000688.1:0-6678 GCA_049287895.1 Desulfatitalea sp. | reverse complement strand
TCCAACATCATCAGCGAAATGAAACCGGAGTGCGACGTGTGGGACCTGCTGCGCGCCTCGTTTCCGGCCGGCACCCTGAGCGGCGCGCCCAAGGTGCGCGCCATGGAGATCATCGCCGAGATGGAGCAGACCCCGCGCGGGCCCTACGGCGGCGCGGTGGGCTATATCTCCTTCAACGGAAATATGGACATGGCCATCACCATCCGCACGGCCTGCGTGGCTAACAATGAGATGATGGTGCGGGCCGGCGCCGGCATCGTGGCCGATTCCGATCCCGAACGCGAGCGCCAGGAGACCGTCAACAAGGCCATGTCCGTGCAAAAAGCCCTGGCTCTGGCCCAAATCAGCCTTGACAAGGAGAGCCGACAATGATGCCGATGCCAATGATTCTGATGATAGACAACTACGATTCTTTTACCTATAACCTGGTGCAATATCTGGAAGAGATCGGCACGCCGGTGCGGGTGGCGCGCAACGACGCGCTGGATGTGGCGGGCATCGAGGCCCTGAACCCGGCGGCCATCGTGATCTCTCCCGGTCCGGGCGGGCCCAAGGATGCCGGCGTGTCGCTGGCCGCCATCCGGCACTTTTCCGGCCGCCTGCCCATCCTGGGCGTTTGCCTGGGCCATCAGGCCATTGCCGAAGCCTTCGGCGGCACCATCATCGGCGCCCAACGGCTGATGCACGGCAAGACCTCCACCATCACCTGTGACGGCCAGGGGGTTTTCGACGGCGTGACCAAGCCGTTTCAGGCCATGCGCTATCACTCGCTGGCCGTGGAGCGCGACAGCCTGCCCGCCTGTTTGAAGATCACCGCCGAGTCCGAAGACGGCGAGATCATGGGCCTGCGCCACACGAGCCATACCACCGAGGGTATCCAGTTCCACCCCGAGTCGATCATGACGACGATAGGGAAGCGTTTGCTGCGCAATTTTGTTAAGACGATTTAAATGCGGATGAAAGTAGAAAGATGAATGCTGACGATGTCGTAAAGAGTTCGCGAACCGTCACTCCCGCGAAGGCGGGAGTCCAGAACTGATAGAAAAACTGGATTCCCGCCTTCGCGGGAATGACACAGACGGATCCCCCTGCGACCCTAAAAACGAAAGGGCTTCCTATGTTCAAAAGCTATTTAAAGCAAATCATCCAGCGCCAAAATCTGACTGCCGAACAGATGGCCGACATGATGAACACGGTGCTCACCGGACAGGCCACCGAGGCCCAGATCGGCGCCATGATGGCGGCCCTGGCCACCAAGGGCGAAACCTTTGAAGAGCTGGCCGGCGCGGCCCAGGCCATGCGCCGCACCGCCCGCCGCATCCAGGCCGTGGGCTCGCCGGTGGTGGACACCTGCGGCACGGGCGGCGACGGCGCCCAGACCTTCAACATCTCCACCACCACCGCCTTTGTGGTGGCCGGCTGCGGCGTGACCGTGGCCAAGCACGGCAACCGCGCGGTGTCGAGCAAATGCGGCAGCGCCGACGTGCTGGAAGCATTGGGGATCAAACTCAACACCCCGCCCGAAATCGTGGAAGAGGCGGTGGCTACCGTGGGCATCGGCTTTCTCTTCGCCCCGCTCTACCACAGCGCCATGAAATACGCCGCCAAGCCGCGCCAGGAGTTGGGGGTGCGTTCCATCTTCAACATGCTCGGTCCGCTGACCAATCCGGCCTCGGCCAACTGCCAGCTGCTGGGCGTCTTCGCGCCCCCGCTCACCGAGATGTTCGCCCAGGCCCTCAAGTTGCTGGGCACCCATTCGGCCATGGTGGTGCACGGTCACGACGGCCTGGACGAGATCAGCGTATGCGCCGCCACGCGCGTCAGCGAGCTCAAGGCCGGCGCCATTCGCACCTACGACATCCACCCCGAGCAGTACTTCGGCCGCCTGGCCGACCCCCGGGAGATGGCCGGCGGCAGCCCGGCAGAGAACGCGGCCATCATTCGGGCTATTTTCTCCGGCCAAAAGGGCGCCAAGCGGGACGTGGTCCTGATCAATGCCGGTGCGGCCCTGGTGGCCGCGGGCAAGGCCGATACCCTGAAGAACGGCATCGTCAAGGCGGCCACGGCTATCGACGGCGGCAAGGCCGGAGAGAAGCTCGAAGCCCTTGTTGCATATACGCAGGAAAACGGATAGATTCTTTTGCCGATAGCCCGACCTGCCCCGCCTGAGGCGGATTATCCATTGGATTGTTGATAGGGGGTAAGGACAAAGCCGGATTATTTCAAAGATTAAACAGGAATTTGATGAACCATGCTTCTAAAACACGACGAAATATTGCGTGATCTGACTGAACGCTCCGGCAGGGCTGTGGCCAATTACTGGAAGACACGACAGGGGCAGAGAGACAAACAGAAGCAGACAGGGAAAGCCGACCAGGGATTGCGCAGTGCTGTGACCGGCGGAGCACAGATGGACGGCGTCATCGATCTTTTCACGGAACTTATCACCGATTCCGGTATCGCCGAGCGGTATATATTCAGGAAGAAGGCGGTCGAGCTTCCTGGATTCTTTCGTCCCACCAAGGAATGGGATCTTCTCGTCGTGCGTGAAGATATGCTTCTGGTGGCCATTGAGGCGAAATCACAAGTCGGTCCATCTTTTGGCAACAACTTCAATAATCGCACCGAAGAGGCCATGGGAAGCGCCCTTGATCTGTGGACAGCTTACAGGGAACGCGCTTATCTGAGGAGCCCCCAGCCATTTCTGGGTTACTTCTTTATGCTTGAAGAGTGCGAGGCGTCCAGCCGGCCGGTCAAGGTACAGGAACCCCACTTCAAGGTATTCCCGGAATTTGTGGGCGCATCATATTTGCGCCGGTATGAACTCTTCTGCCGGAAGCTCGTGCTTGAAAGACATTACACGGCCGCGGCCTTTATTTCTTCGACTGCTGACGGTGGCGCCTTGGGTCGTTTTTCGATACCAGCGGATGATCTCTCCATCGAACGCTTCGCCAGAGTTCTTGTGGCCCATTTGACGGCATTTGTGTAACCATTTGGAAAATGCGACTGTTCATAGATTGATAAACGGGGATTCGCGGGATCTCTCCTTCATCGATGACGAATCGATTCACCTCGTCGTAACCTCTCCCCCCTACTGGAATCTCAAGCGCTACAACGAGAATCCCGACCAACTCGGGCATATACTGGACTACGAAGCATTTCTTCTTGAGTTGGAGAAAGTCTGGCGACATATTTATCGCGTCCTGGTTCCAGGTGGCCGTCTTGTGTGCGTCGTAGGGGATGTCTGCGTCGCAAGGCGGAATTTTGGACGCCACCTGGTCTTCCCGCTGCATGCCGATATTTGCGTTATGTGTCGGCGTATCGGCTTCGACAACCTGAACCCGATCATTTGGCATAAAATTGCGAATGCCTCCTATGAAGTCGAGAATGGTTCCAAGTTTCTTGGGAAACCTTACGAGCCGAATGCGATTATTAAGAATGATATGGAATTTATACTGATGCAGCGAAAACCAGGGGGGTACAGGAGGCCCACAAGCGCGCAGCGAGAGACCAGTCGAATTGGTAAAGAAGATTTTAACCGGTGGTTTCAGCAGATATGGAGCATCACGGGAACCTCCAATAAGCAGCATCCCGCCCCTTTTCCACTGGAACTTGCCACGCGCCTTGTGCGCATGTTCTCCTTTACTGGCGACACCGTGTTGGACCCTTTTTGCGGTACGGGAACAACGATGGTCGCGGCGCTAAGGAACGGTCGAAACAGCATTGGCGTTGAAATCGACACCGGCTATTGCCGAACGGCCGCGCGTCAGCTGAAAGCGGAGAGCAGCGATCTCTTCTCCACCATAAAGCTTATGTTTGAAAAGACCTCCACGGAAACGGCGAGTTTTGTAAGGGATGTTCAAACCCTATATGCGGCACAGCCGGCCAAGAAAAAGCGCGGATAGGCCAACCATGACAATACTTGATCGCATCGTGGCAGACAAAAAAGAAGAGGTGTCCCAAGTGGCGCGCACAGTGCCCGAAGCCGAGCTGCGGGCGCGCATCGCCGACACGCCGTGGACAGCGCGCGGGTTCGTGCGCCGCCTGTCCGTTCCCGGCCCGGGCGGGGTGAACATCATCGCCGAGGTCAAGCGCGCCTCACCCTCCAAGGGCGACATCTGCATCGACCTGGATGCGGCCGCGTGCGCCCGCCAATACGAGGCCGGCGGCGCGGCGGCCGTGTCGGTGCTCACCGACGGTCCCTATTTCAAGGGCAGCCTTGAGGATCTGCGCCGGGTACGCGCGGCCACCGGCCTGCCCGTGCTGCGCAAGGAGTTCATCATCGACCCCTACCAGCTGTACGAGTCGCGTGCCGCGGGCGCCGACGCCGTGCTGCTCATCGTGCGCATCCTGACGGCGACTCAACTCGGCGAACTGCTCAACCTGGCCCGGCAATTGGGCCTGGACACGCTGGTGGAGATCCATAGCCGCGAGGATTACGACCTGGCCCATGCGGCCGGCAGCCGGTTGATCGGCATCAACAACCGCAACCTGGCCACCTTCGACACCAATCTCCAGACCGCCACGGGTCTGGCCGCCTTGCTGGCGCCGGGGGAAACAGCCGTGGCGGCCAGCGGCATCAGCAGCCGGCCGGATATCGAGGTTACATTGGCGGGCGGCATTTTCAATTTCCTCATCGGCGAAAGCCTGGTAAGGGCCGGGGATCGGACCGCCTTTCTCAAGTCGCTAATTCACGGGTCGCGGCCGGACCCGCAAAATGCAACTTGACGAATGACGCTATTCACGCTTTAAACGAACCTCCCGACGGAAAAAGAGACGCCATGGATAACACAAAGCCCACCGTTCCCCAGATCAAGGTGTGCGGGTTGACCGTACCGGAGGAGGCGGCGGCCTGCGCGGCCCTGGGTGCCGATGCCATTGGCCTGGTCTTTTTCCCACCCAGTCCGCGCAACCTGAGCTTGAGCCAGGCGGCGCACATCACGGCGGCGCTGCCGGCGCATGTACGCGTCGCTGGGGTTTTCGTGGATGCGGAGCGGGAGTTTCTATCCGAGGCTATCACGGAGTGTGGTTTGCACGTAGTGCAACTGCATGGCCATGAACCGCCCGATATGGCGCGTTGGCTGCAAACGCGGTTCCCGGTCAAGGTGATCAAGGCCCTCTTTGCCACCAAGGCGCCAACCATGGAGGAGGCCGACCGGTACGACGTGGCGGCCTACCTGGTCGAGTGCGGCAAAGGTCCTTTGCCTGGCGGCAACGCCATGGCCTGGGATTGGAGCGCTGCCGCCGGTTTTGCCCGCCGCTATCCCACGGTGCTGGCCGGCGGGCTGGACCCGGACAATGTGGGCCGCGCCATTGCCGCCGCGTTGCCCGACGCCGTGGACGCCAGTTCGGGGCTGGAGGCGACACCGGGCCGCAAAGATTTGCAAAAGGTCGAACAGTTCATCATCGCCGTGCGTCGCGCGGCTGAATTTTACCTGGACCAGGACAAGCGTCCGACGGCCATATTCTGATCCATTGGATCGTCGACCAAGGAGACCCACATGCTCACCGATACCACGATGGAAATCTTGAAAGAGGCGATACTGCTTGAGCGGCGGGGCCACGCATTCTACCAAAAAATAGCCGACCATGCCCGTAACAACACGGTGCGGGAGTTTTTCCAGATCATGGCCGATGAAGAGCTGCACCACATCAAGGTTTTGGAAGGACAATTCAAGGCCTACCAGAAAAACGCGTGCTTCGATGAACTCGATGCCTCCAATGGGGGGACCGAGCCGTCGATTGCCAATCTGGTGCTCTCCGACGCGCTCAAAGCCAAAATCGCCGCGGCCGGATTCGAGGCGGCGGCCATTTCGGCGGCCATGGTCATGGAAGAGCAGGTCATATCGCTCTACGGAGAGCGCGCCCGGCGCGGGGAGGACCCCAGGGAGCGGGCACTCTACCGCTGGCTGGCCGATTGGGAACACGGCCACCTGGTGTTCCTGTCCAGACTGGACCGGGAGATCAAAGCCTCCATTTGGGAAGACAATCGATTCTGGCCCATGTAGATAGCACTTAGGCTGGAGGCTGAAGTCCGAAGACTGAAGGATGAAAGCGACAGAATTTCTCCAGACCTTCAGTCTTTCAGAGAACCCAAGATAAACGATGACATCTCCAGCCAAAGCGAAAGCACTTTATCCCGAACACCCCCTCCTGGCCGTCGGCGCCGTGGCCATCCACGAAGGCCGGGTATTGCTGGTGCGGCGGCTGCGACCGCCGGGGCAGGGCCAATGGGCCATACCGGGCGGCAAAGTGGATCTGGGTGAGACCCTGGCCCAGGCCGCCGAGCGTGAAATATTGGAAGAGACCGGTCTTGTCATCATCGCCGGCTAACCGATCTACACCTTCGAAGTGATCGATCGCGACGACACCGGCCGGGTGCGTTATCACTACGTGATCATCGATCTGGCGGCCGAATATGTGTCCGGCGAACTGCGGGCCGGCGACGACGCCGAAGAGGCCCGCTGGGTGGCGCCCGAAGAGTTGAGTGATCTGGGGGTTCATCCGCGCACCCGGGAACTGCTTCAGAGAAGATTCAGTTTCGGAAAAGCGGAAGATTAACAGGAGTTTCGGGGATAAACTGCAACGAGGGGCGCAAACCCGCGCCAGGTGCGGTTTCAGTGCTCAATTTGCTGTAAGACCCCACCGGCGTCCACGTAATGCCCGAACACCGATAGG
>JBAQGR010000687.1:0-3004 GCA_049287895.1 Desulfatitalea sp. | reverse complement strand
GCGCGCCCGCCAACAACGCGCGCTCGGCATAAAGCGATTCGTCATACATGGAGAGCACCAGCACCGGAATCGCCGGATAACGGTTGTTGATCTCCTTGACCAGCTCGATACCGTCGCTGTCTTTGAGAGAGATATCGACAATCACCAGGTCGGGCAGCAAACCGGCAATGGCCTTGAGTGCCTTGGTCGCGCTCTCTTCGCTGCCGCAGACGACCAGATCTTTCTCCTTGTTGATCAATTCGCTCATCCCCAGGCAGAAAACGGGGTGATCGTCCACGATGAGAATATTGTATTTCTTGGCGGCATCCATATCATCAAGCCTCTCCAATCAAAATAGGCACTTCCTGCTTAAGCACGACGTGAACCGACGTTCCGCTTTCATTGCTGCTCTGCAGATTAAAACCGGCACCGATCATATTGGCACGATACTGCATGATCTGCAATCCAATGCCTGCCTTGGGCCTGTCGGCCGGCATGCCCCCACCGTCGTCGCTGACGCGCAGCGCAATGCGCTCTTCCTGCCGTTGCAAAACGATGGCGATCTGTTTCGCGCCAGCGTGTTTCACCGCGTTGCTCACCGCCTCCTGGGCAATGTAAAAAAGGTGCGTGGCGATGGTGTTGTCCTTCAGGTCGACCGCGCCGTTGCACTGGAAGCGGCAGGTGGCGCCGGTCACCGCGGTGGTGTGATCGGCCAGATTCTGGAGGGCCGTGGCCAGACCATGGCTGACCATGTGCACCGGGCAAAGCCCCCTGGCATACCCCCGTGCTTTGGCGATGGCCGCGGCGATCAGATCGACGATTTTTTGGGCCAGGGGGGTATGGGGCGATCCCGATTCGGACAGATGGGATTGGAGCACAGCGCCCAGACCTTCAATGCCGATGAGATGGGGACACAGGTCGTCGTGCATGTCCTGACCGATCAGCTGACGCTCCCGGTCGGCGATATCCATGACCAGGGTCTGCAAGTGTCGGGCTTGGGTGATGTCCCTGAGGATGATGATGCTGCCCTGCAACTGACCGTCCTGGTCCCGGTAGGTGGCACCGCTGATGCTCACGTGGATGATTCGGCCAGCCTTGTCGTACCGGCGCGTCGGTGTTCCGTTGACCTTTCCGCCGCTCAGGACCAGCGCGATCATCTGGTGGGTCTCCTCCCAATTTTCTTCGGGCACATAGTGATCGAGCCGTTGTCCGAGACACTCCTCCGCCGACCAACCGAAGACCCGTGAAAAGGCAGGGTTCACGTAGGTCACCAGCCCCTGCATGTCGTAGGTGACGATGGGATCGGGCGCCGCCTCCATCACCGATCGATAGCGCGCCTCGCTCTGTCTGAGGTCCGCCTCCACTCTGCGCCGCACGCGGATCTCCCGGGTCAGTTCCTGATGATACGCCTCCAACTGGGCCATGAAACGGTTGAAATACTCGCACAGTTGACCGATCTCGTCGGTGGAGGTGGCCTGCACCATCCGTGTAAAGTCCCCGATCCCCCCATGAGTGAAGTGCTGCATCAACCGCTGCAGCGGATCGGTGATGGAGGCACTGATCTTGAAAGTGATGGGCAGCGCCAGCGCCAGGGTGATCAGCACCGTGGCGATGATCAGGTTGCGGATGGTGTTCAGCGGCTCGTAGAACTCGTCCAGGTAGCTTGAAGAGGCCACAATCCAGTCGTATTCGGGGATGTGGTTGAAGATCACAAACTTGAGCCGCTCTTCGGGTTCATCGGGATTTTTCCAGGCGTAGGTGATCTCACCACTGCGTCGCCGCTGCATCGATTCCAGGAAACGATTGGGCAGATGGGGCTCTTCTAAGATGTTCACGCCCTCCAGTTTGGGATGGATGATGGCGGTTCCCTGACCGTCGACCAGAAAGGCGTAGCCCGTCTTGCCCAGCCGCATATCCAGCACGCCCTTGCGCAGGTCGTCGACATTGATCAGATTCTTGAACTCCTTGCGGTAACTTGATACGGAAATAATCCAATCCCATGGTTCGAAATAGAGCATGTAAAGGGCTTTGGGCTGTTTTCGGGTCTCGCCCGGATTTTGCCATTCATACTCGAGGTAACCTTTTTTCAGTCGCAGTTGATCGCGTACAAACTGGAAATTGGAGACATCCGTGCCTATCATGGCGGCTTGCGGATGGACGCTGACTACCCCGTCGCTCCGCACACAGTATATGTATCCCGACTCGCCGATGGTCTGGCTGAGCATGAGTTCGGCCGCCTGCTGCTGGGCTTCGTCCCGGGTCAGGTCGCCCTTCAGTGACCGGCTATGGAAATACTGCACCAGTTCCAGGTTCTTTTCGGCCACAGCGCGCAAATGGTTCTTGATCGAGACCGACACGGAAGTACGCACCATGTTGAGAATCGCATTGGTGGTATTGGTCAGCTCGCTTTCGATGTTCTTCTTGATGGTCCGGCGAACGAACATGTAGACAAAGGTGCTGCCCAGGGAGATAGAAAGGATGAAGACGATGGAATAAGCGACGAGCAGTTTGTAGCGGATACGACGGTGCTTGAACATCATTGCCTGCCTTTCGATGGGACCGATTATTGGCGAACGACCGCCCGGGCGGTGGAATGGCGTCACGGTTTCTCTGGCCCCGTCCGAACGGTGAGACACCAGGATAGCGTCGATCCCGGACTTTGACAACGAATTGTATGTCAATGCCGTTTCCTTAACAAATGGTTTTGTATTCGAAGAAGAACCTCTTTTGTTTGACCCTATGATTTCTGGGATATTTTCTATTGGGACGAATGGACTCCGTTGTTTGGATGAATATTGTTCGCAGCCTTTCGACGATCTCAGTGACTTTTTCAGTGGATCGTTTAAATAGAAGCACGATGGTGTTTTTCATTCTGGATAAGGCTTGGGCGAAATTGATTTGATGAACATATTGGAGCTTTTCAGATTTTTCGATGATCTCCTTTTTGGTGGTGCTGGCAATCACAGAGGCAAGGTTCTTTGAAAACACTTTGGCGTGAAAGTCCTGATAGACCGAGTGCACGGTC
>JBAQGR010000686.1:0-7490 GCA_049287895.1 Desulfatitalea sp. | reverse complement strand
CACCATTCGAACCACAACCTATTGATTTCCGCGCAGATTGATCTCCGATAAAGAAAAAAATGAAACGGTCGATAATTTATTATATGAATTTAGCGCGTTATCGAATTCGCGCAGATGGCACTTTTTTAAATTGTTGAATACGATCCAATTACGTTAACACGGCGGGATTTAAGCATAATAATAGAATCATCGGCAGCACATCATAAAAAAAAGTTACGTTTTTTAGAAATTGGAGAAATTCCCTGTGGCTGAAAAACCGACCTATGAGGAATTGGAACAAAAGGTTCGAGCGTTATCGAAAGAACTTGAATCTGCTAACCGGCGGGAGACGGCGCTTAAGGAGTCGGAAAGTTATTACCGCGCTTTTTTCCTACACGGGATGGATGGCGTTGTTATTCTGGATCATGAAACCGGCCGGCCTATCGATTTCAATGATCAGGTCTGCCGGCAGCTATGTTATTCGCGAGATGAGTTCGCTCAGTTGCGATTGCCGGATATCGAAGTGCATGAAACAGCCGAAGAGACGCAGTCTCGCATTCAGAAAATAGTGCGGAATGGGTTCGATAGTTTTGAAACTCTCCATCGCACCAAGAATGGTGAAATAAGGCATGTTTATGTATCCGCGCAGGTGATTGATCTGGACGAGCGTCAAGTCTATCATTGCATTTGGCGCGACATCACCGACCGCAAGCGCGCGGAGGAGGCGCTTCGCTATAGCGAAAAAAGATATCGGTTGATCGCGGAAAACACGGCCGACGTGATATCGATCATGGATATGAATTTGCAGTTTACTTACATCAGTCCGGCCGCCAAGCGTGTCCGTGGATTGACCGTTGAAGAGGCCATGGCGCAGACTCTGGAACAGGTCTTAACCCCCGAATCCATGCAGGCGGCTTTTGCCGCCTTTCAAGAAGAGCTGCTGCTGGAGGCCAGCGGAACGGCTGATCCCGATAGAACGCGAATCCTGGAGTTGGAAGAATACAAGAAGGATGGCTCCATTATTTGGATGGAGGTCAGCCTCTCGTTTTTACGCGACAAGGACTCCAAACCAGTTGAAATTCTCGCAGTGTCCCGTGACATCACGAACCGCAAGCTAACTGAAGATGCGCTGCGGGAAAGTGAGGAAAAATTCCGCCTGACGTATAGTTCCAGTCCGGATGCAGTGAGCATCAATCGCCTTGAAGACGGACTATATGTTGATATCAACGAAGGGTTCACCCGAACGACCGGCTATACCCGTGAAGAGATTATCGGCCGGACGGCCTTGGAGATGGGCGTGTGGCACGATACCGCAGTTGAACAGAAATTGGCTCAAGGTCTTAGGGAAAAGGGTTATATTGAGAACCTCGAAGCTCAATTCCGAAGGAAAGATGGCAGCCTCATTACTGGATTGATGTCGGCCAGAGTAATTCCTCTGAAAGGCGTATCGCACCTGATATCCATCACACGTGACATTACCGAAAGCAAACTGACTGCGGTAAAACTTCAGCAGATACAGAAGTTTGAGGCGATCGGCACTCTTGCGGGAGGGATTGCCCACGATTTTAATAATCTGCTCATGGGCATTCAGGGGCGTGCGTCTATGATATCCTTTGATTTGGACGTTTCCCACCCTCATCAGGAGCAAATTCACGCCATAGAGGAATACATCCGCAGCGCGACAAACCTCACCAAGCAACTGCTTGGCTTGGCCAGGGGCGGCAAATACGAGGTCAAACCCATTGATTTGAATGAGTTGGTGCGCAGCAGCGCCGCCATGTTCGGCCGGACTAAAAAAGAGATCCGCATCCATACCAAATGTCAGGCATCGCCCCTTGTGGCGGAAGCGGACAGGGGACAAATCGAACAAGTGCTCCTGAACATGTATATCAATGCATGGCAGGCCATGCCCCCTGAGGGTGGTGAACTATACCTGGAGACGAAGGTCGTCACGATGGACGAGGCGTACTGCAAAACCCATGAGACAAAACCGGGGTGTTACGTCAAGGTTTCAATCACGGATACCGGCACCGGCATGAGTGAAGCGATCCGTCTGCAAATTTTCGACCCGTTTTTTACTACCAAGGAAAAGGGCCGCGGAACCGGTTTGGGGCTGGCCTCAGCCTACGGAATCATCAAGAATCACGGCGGCATGATTACGGTATACAGCGAAGTCGGTCACGGTACCACATTCAACATCTATCTGCCGGCATCAGATAAAGAAGCTATTGGAGAAGTTCCCTTGGAAGGAGGGCTCATCAAGGGATCGGCTACCATTCTTCTGGTTGACGATGAAGAGTTGATCATCGATGTCGCCCAGGCCATGCTGGAGCGGATGGGCTATCGTGTCGTAGTATGTACGGGAGGTCAGGAAGCCGTCAAGGTGGTCACGGAAAGGGGGGACGAAATCGATCTGGTGATCCTTGACATGATCCTACCGGGAATGGACGGCGGCACTATATTCGATTGCATTCGCCAGATTCAGCCGGACATGCCGGTTCTTCTCTCCAGTGGATATGCTATCAACGGCCATGCGGACAAAATCATGCGCCGGGGTTGCAACGGATTCATTCAAAAACCATATAATATTTCTGTGCTTTCACAAAAAATTAAAAAAGTGTTGGATGAGCCAAAAGCGAAAACTAAACATAGCAGCTAAACCTTTTGAAAACCGCCCGCCTTGCCTGACGGCCTGACTCCTTTTTTCATTAGCCCGCTACATGATTTTCGGCAATCGGTTAAGATCGTGCTTGACAATGACACTAAGACTGTCAATAATTGGTGTCATGAAAAACGATGCTGGAAAATTCACCTTAGAGGAAATTTGTGCCTTGGTCGAAACGAACAAGCGCACGGTCCGCTACTACATCCAAAAGGGATTGGTCGAGCGGCCGGAGGGTATGGGAAAAGGGGCTTCGTATACCCATGTCCATTTAGAGCAACTGCTGGCGATCCGAAAGTGGAAGGCGGCGGGGCTTTCGCTTGAACGTATCCAAGAAATATTGGCCAACGAAAAAGGTGTGATGTCCAGCGACAAACCCGTGCCTCCGCCCCTTTTAAAAAAACAGGGTACGGTGGAAGTGTGGAGCCATCTGTTCATCGATGACGGTATCGAGTTGCACATTGAACCCAGACGAGCCGGATTAACCCCGGACCAGGTTCGGGCTCTTTTTCAAGAGGTCATGAACCTGTACAAAAAATCGAAAGAGAGAAAATCATGAGATCTAAAATGACCGCGGCGATTCTGGAACCAGTAGGGGAAGGAAAGATTGCACTACAGGCAGTAAACGTTGAGGCCCATCTTGAAAATCTCCTGTGCGAAGTGAGCATCAAACAGGTTTACAGCAATCTGGAGAAGATCAACATCGAAGCCGTCTATACCTTTCCGCTTCCCCTGGGTGCTGTCTTGCTGGCAATGACCATCAAGACCAAAACTAAAGAACTCAAAGGCGTTGTGATCGAAAAGACCGAAGCCGAACAGCGCTACGAAGAGGCCATCACCGATGGCGATACGGCCATCATGCTGGAGCAGGTGGAGCCGGGGCTATACTCCATGAACGTCGGCAACCTGCAACCCGAGGAGACCATCGAGATATCGATGACCTATTCCGAGTTGCTCAAGTGGCGGGATAATTCCTTAAGGTTCTACCTGCCCACCACCGTCGCTCCCAGGTATGGCGACACCGAAAGCGCCGGCATCCAACCCCACCAGGCGCCCGAATATGACCTTACCGCCGAAAATAACTTTTCCATCATACTGGCGATCCATGGAACGCTGGCCGGTGCGTCCATCGAAAGTCCTTCCCATAAAATCGCGTTCAAGAAGCAAAATGATCTTGCGACCGTTTCGCTCCAAAAGGGGCAGGCGCTGATGGATCGGGACTTTATCCTCAATATCGCCATGCCGGGCGAGGAAAAGAACTTCGGCCATCTGGAAGACAATGCCGATGGCTACACGGCGCTCGCATCTTTTTATCCCCGGTTCCCATCCTCATCCAAAAAGACGCCCAGGTGTGTCACTATCATCGTCGACTGCTCAGGGTCCATGGGCGGCGATTCCATGGCCCAGGCACGCAGCGCGCTCAACGAAATCCTCGATCTTTTGCGTCCCGAAGACCAATTCAATGTCGTTCGCTTTGGCAGTTCCTATAAAATGCTTTTTGCCAAGCCGGTCCCCGTGGACAAAGGGCACCTGAAAAAAGCCAAAGATCTCCTGGAAACCATGGATGCCGACATGGGCGGCACGGAAATCGGAAATGCCGTTGCGGCCGCCATCAAAAGCAAAATGCCCAAGGAGATGTCCCGGGAGGTGCTGCTCATTACCGATGGCGAAGTATGGAACTGGGAAAAGATAACGGCCGAGGCGGCAGACTCCGGTTTTCGCTTCTTTACGGTGGGCGTGGGCAGTTCGGTCTCGGAAGCCTTCGTTCAGACGCTGGCCGAAGCGACCGGAGGCGCCTGTGAACTGGTGACGCCCAATGAAGGCATGGTGGGAAAGATTGTCCGGCACTTCAAGCGAATCTATTTCCCCAAGGCCGGGAATGTGAGAATCATCTGGCCCGGCGAGCCGGATCAAATGATTCCAGGGAGCATAAGCTCCGTCTTTGATGGCGATACGCTGCATGTATTCGGCCGTTTCAAGACAAGGCCAACGGGGGATGTTCTGCTGCAGGCCGAGCTGGAAGACGGAAAGACATTTACCCAAAAGTTGCGGCTTCAGTCCAAAGCCGTTTCCAAATCGGAAGCCGCGATTTGGGGGACAACCACGCGGATGGCGGTTGCCTTGGCGATCCGGAACATGGCCGATGCCAAGCGGATTGCTGCCTTAGGGGTCGAATATCAACTGATGACCCGTTGTACCAACTACCTGGCCATCGACGTGCGGGAAAGCGATGACAAAGCCAAAGATTTGCCTGCCTTGCGCAAAACTCCTCAGATATTGGCGGCCGGCTGGGGTGGTTCGGGGGCAATCTTGCAAAAGATACGAGCGTCTCAACCCTCAGCGGCGGCGCCCATATTTTCAAGACATTTGGCCGGGTTTGTCCATGAAATGATTTTGCAATCGGAGGATTTTCATTCCCCAGAGACAAGGCTGATCGGCGATCTTATCGCTAAACTCAATTGGAATTTCAGTTCAACCCCGCCTGTATTTTGGTCGCTTGATGAATTGCTCGGCCAGGGGTTCCCGGAGGATGCGATCCGGCGCCTTGAAGGACTCAGAGATTCAGGCATTGATGAGCATGCCATCGTGGTCGCTTTCGTGTATCTGCTGGCTCAGGAAAAGAAAATAGGAGCGAAGCTATCCAGAACTTCAAGGAGAGTTGTGGCAAAAGCCTTCAAGCAGTTGCCTGTTGTCATGGATGACGTGCTAAGCCGTATTAGGGAAGTAGTACAAATGCTACAATAGTTAGGCCAAAGATCGGTAGCAGCACTATAGGAATTGATTCCGCACCGACTATTTCAATCCCCAAAGCCGCCGCCAAGCCATCGCCAATTGCGCCCGGGCCAGACCCGAAAGCTGGCGGAGGCGGCATTCCAGCATCGAGTGCGAAAGTGATGAGCGGATCATTCGACCGTTCGCCGGACAGCCTAATCCGCTGACGCCTCAAAGGAGTAGGACTTGGATCGCAAAGATTTGATACGGAAGTACAAAGAGACGCCGCGACCCGCCGGCATTTACCGGGTGCGCAACACTGTCAGCGGTAGGTCGCTGGTGGGGTCCAGCCCCGATCTTCCTGGCATTATCAATCGTATCCGTTTCCAGCTCGAACACGGCTCGCATCCCGACAGCGAACTGCAAAAAGAGTGGTACGAGTTCGGGAAGGATGCATTCATCTTCGAGACCCTGGACCAATTGGCGCCATCGAGTGATTCGGGCTATGATCCATCTGAGGATCTTCGCGTTCTCTTGCAGATGTGGATTGAAAAGCTGAAGGAATGAGAACAGCCAACCTCCTTCCTTGACTTTATCGCCTGTTTCAAGTTTATTAGGTCTATTCCAACCGTTTGTTATTAAATGATTCTTAACCAATTACAGTTTCACCAATGATGGCATGCTGGAGCAGGTATGACCAATCAAGACCCGGAACAGAGAGCGCGCGATAACATCGATCGGCAATTGAGAGAGTGCGGTTGGGCCATCCAGGCCGAAACCCAATCCAATGAGGGCAAGCTCATCCCCCAGGACCCCAACGATGAGCCGGCCGGTGTACTCTTGGAGCGGATTCGCCGGGAAAGGCAAGCTACCCCTGCCGCCAAGGCCAAACGGCCGCGCCGCAAGGGAGATAAGTGAAGGGCTATGAAACCGGATGAGTTGATAGAGACCTTGAACGAATTGCGGCGCCTGCCTTCCGAGACCGAGGTGTTCGAGTTCAAAGAAGCTAAAAACACGTACGATTTCCGCAAGCTGGGCAAATACTTTTCCGCGCTGTCCAATGAAGCCAATCTCAAGGGCACGCCGCATGCCTGGCTGATTTTCGGAATCAAGGATCGGGGCAGGACCGTTGTGGGCAGCCGGTTCCGGCCGGAGCGCAAGGATCTCGATAGTCTCAAGGGCGAGATCGCCGAGAAGACAACCAACCGGGTGACCTTCATTGAGATTCATGAGCTGCTTCTCCCAGAGGGCCGGGTCGTCATGCTTCAGATCCCGGCCGCCCCCAAGGGAATCCCTATTGCATTCGAAGGCCATTACTATGGTCGGGACGGCGAAGAGTTGTCGCCCTTGAACCTGGAGGAGATCGAGCGCATCCGGGTCCAGGTCATGGCTGACGACTGGAGCGCGGCCATCGTGCGCCATGCCGCCATCGGCGATCTCGATCCCCTGGCCATCGAACAGGCACGGCGAAATTTCAAGGACAAGTTCCCGGCCCTGTCCGGGGATGTGGATGCATGGGATGATGTGACCTTTCTGAACAAAGCCAAAGTGACCATCAAAGGCAAAGTGACCCGCGCGGCCATCCTGTTGATGGGCCGGACCGAATCGGAACATTTCATCAATCCCGCCGAAGCCAAGATCCGGTGGGTGCTCAAGGATGCCAAAGGCAACGACAAGGATTATCACATTGAAAGTTGCCCCTTGCTGTTGGCCGTCGATAAAATCTATTCCAAAATCCGCAACCTGAAGTATCGTTACCTGAAAGACGGCACCCTTTTCCCCGATGAAGTGGATCAATACGAGCCCTTTGTTATCCGCGAAGCCATCAACAACTGCATCGCCCACCAGGACTACACCAAGGGCGGCCGCATCAATGTGGTAGAGATGGAGGATCAGTTGATCTTCACCAATCTCGGCAGCTTCATTCCCGGATCGGTCGAGCGGGTCGTCCGGGAAGATGCGCCCGAAGAACACTACCGCAACAAATTTCTGGCAACGGCCATGTTCAATTTGAAGATGGTGGATACGGCCGGCGGCGGCATCCGCAAGATGTTCAATTATCAGCGTGCCCGGTTTTTCCCAATGCCGGAGTATGAGCTGTCCAGGGAACGGGTTAAGGTCACGATTATCGGCAAAG
>JBAQGR010000685.1:0-2889 GCA_049287895.1 Desulfatitalea sp. | reverse complement strand
TAAGCGGCAAATTGTTTCAAGAAAAATGCTCAGGCCAGATATAATGGAAAACGAAGTATGCTATAAGGTGCAGCCCTGCAATTAGGAAGTATACAAGTAAAAGTTGGGCACGACGAATCTCTTTGCTCGTAAAAAACCGGGTGACCTGTTTAGGGTCGTCGATATCACAAAAGGCTTTTTTCTTGCGGTACAATCTCCAAGCCCAGGTGCACATGACCAAATGCAAAGCATATGCACCCGTGGAATTTAGATTGGGCAGATACCGCACAAAAGGGGCTAGCTTCTTAAAAAAATCCGTACTCAGCAAATCAGTTTCTTGCTCGTACCGTTTGACGATGAATCTTGAAACTGAAAAAGTCTTGAAAAGGGTAAACAACACCCAAAAACAGGCACTGCAAGCAAAAAGTTCGACAAATAACCCTGCTGGTTCCTTCATTAAAAGGCTCCAACAAGTTCATCCGGTGAATATAAAATACGTTCACCAATCCTGTCACCAAGATCATAGGTCTTTCCTCCCAGCCATTTCAATCCTTCTGAACCAGCAAATCCAACCCCAGCCGCTAAAATAAAGATCAGAACAAAGGCCCCAAAAGGCCCGAGGCAAAGTATGGGCGCCAGCGCCAATCCGGCCGATACCCCTAGCCCAGTAAAAACAGCTCCTCCCACCACCCCAAACCCCTCCGCAAACAGGGTGCGCATGCGCAATTCCGGGGGCGCATCAATAACGTTGTAGAAACCAATGGCCGCCGGGATGTACCAGGTGGTGGCCCGGCCGGCGCCTTTGAAAAAATTGACCCGGCCGTTGAGCTTGGCGGCGATGGTGCCCATGTAGCGGCTGGAGGGCCAGTCGCTGAGCGCCAGCCACTCTCTGCGCAACCGGCGCGCGATCTGGGGTGTGACCAATGCGTTCGAATTGGCGCAAAGCTTTTTGGCCGTGTCGCTCACCAGGTGGGCAGGAAGATCGCGCATGGCGGACATCAAGGCCGGGTACTTGGGGTTATTCCTGTAAAAGGCCATCATGCGGTCGATGTGACCGGCCTTGGCCGAGAGCGTCACCTTTTCCCCGACCTGCTTGACCGCGTCGGCCCACACCTCGCGCATCAGGGCATTGACGCCGCCGAGGGCGATCCGGGCCGAACCGGCATAGGCGTCCATGCCGCCCACGCTGTAACCGGCGGCCGTGATCACGCCGTCCATGCCCACCGCTCCGCCGGCCTGCATGATGCGTTCGGCGATCAGCGCCAGTATCATGGTCTCCTGCGGCCCGGTCTGCCGGTAAAGCTCCTGGGTTTGCGGATCGAATCGGCTCAACAGGCTTTCGAACACCGAAGCTTCTCCCTGCCAGAAATGGGTGTCGAATTTATCGAGCAGCAACGGCGTGATATTCAGGACCATGCCGTTGAGGATATATTTTTGCCCCAGGTAAGCGATCAGGGGCGGATTGTTGTTGAGCAGCACCGCCCGCTTGGTGCTGGGCGGCATTCTCCTGGCGCCGTTATCGGCGAACATTTTTTCGGCCACGCCGTCGATGGTGTCACCCGGCACGGTGAAGTAGAGCCCGGTGTGGGCGCCGCGAGGCCACTTGAGTTCAGCGGGAACCCGGCTCAAGGCGTTTTCCCACACCTTTTGCTCCGATACCGTTTCCATCGGGCTGTCGGGAAGTAAAATCCGGTCGCCGGGCCAGATGCGATCCAGGTTGCCGATGTGCGGGTTGAGGCGACGCACCCGGTCGAGCCAGGTGTGCGTCTCGTGCCGCTGCACGCCGCGTTTGCTCAGCAGTTTGGAGATATTGTCGCCGTGGACGGCGGTTACTGTTTGGGCCATGGGTCAGCCTCCTTTGCCGCGTCACACAGCGCAGTTCTTCTCACGATTCCAGCCGGTGGCCACATTGCCGCACGCCTGGCCGCCGGCCCGGCTTTGCTGGGTGTAGCACCATTGGACCTTGCCGTAGTGGATGGCGATCGTTTCGGCGGGAAAGTCACCCGCCGCGTTGAGCCGGATCGAGCGAATAATGCAGTTGGTGAATTTAAACTCCATGAACTTGATCTTCTCGGTGCCGGCCCGGCACAATTCGATGGTGATGGTGTCAAAACTCTTGCCTTGGGCGCAGGCCAGGGCCAACTCGGGCGTGGATTTGTCCAGCAGTTTGGTGAAGCGGAAATCGGAGAAATCGGCCCGTTCCGCGGTGGCGCCGCCGCAGCTACTGTTGGTGGTGGAGATGTTTTGCAGAATCCCCATGTTGCAATCGAGGATTTCGATCCAGCCGGTGTGCTTGGCGTCGCTGCTCTCGCCTTGAATCTCGCCGATTTTGATAAAGCCGTCAAATGCCATGCGTATCCTCCCTATGTTGGGTCCCCATTCATGCGCGGCGACGGGCCGCGGCCGAGCGCGGACCGGCCTTATCATCCGAGCGTCGGCGGGCCTTGATACACTGCGGCCGCCGGCGCAATATCCGTGAAAAGGATCGTTCCGTTTTAGTGTGCTTTCGAAGCCTGAAGATACAATGGGCCGCGGTTAGATCCCGTGGGTCGATTCAGTTCCGTTTGAAGCAAGGCAAGAGAAGTGATGCGCGGTGGGCGGTATCCGCTTGGCCCTTCGTTGAATTGGTCGCTTAACAAAATCATAGCACCGAGTCAAGCGCAAAAAGTTGATTTTAGCGCTTCTTGCCCACTCCATTTCCGTGCGGATGAATACGCCGGCTGCGTCATCTGAACGCAAAGGGCATGCCCTTTCATGATAACCGGCACTGACCGGCCCGGCAGCGCATGGCGATTTCATTGGAAGCACTCTGATGGTCCCGGCCCAGGTGGAAGTTGAGCCAGGAGGAGCTCTGGTTGAGCTCCCACATGCGGGGTGGCACGCACCCCTGGACCATGTGTTGGACCTGGC
>JBAQGR010000684.1:0-5804 GCA_049287895.1 Desulfatitalea sp. | reverse complement strand
TCTTGACACAGCCGCCAATATGTAATTTATGTGGAGGAAAGTGGATAATTATGGTGATTCGTGTTTAGAGGAAGCTCTCCACATACCCTTGATGAGAAAGGACGCTTGGTCATCCCGAGTCGCTTTCGGGAGGTGATCCGCGCTGGTGGCGGGGATGTCGCCATGCTCACCCAATGGGACAAAAGCGTGTATGGGTACACGCTTAGCGAGTGGAGCAAGGTCGAGGAGCGCATTCTGTCCATGTCCGACAAAAGCGACACCGTGCGTCGTTTCCGAAGGTTTTTCGTCGGCAGCGCCCAAGAGTGTCCTTTCGATAGACAGGGCCGGGTTCTCATTCCGCCTGCGCTGCGCAAATATGCTTCCCTGGATAAGGAGATTGTCTTAGTCGGTGATCTGAATCACTTTGAAATCTGGTCGAAAGATAATTGGGAGTTGGCAAATAAGGCAATAGAAGATGACATGCAAAAGTTGGAGGTACGCAACGAGATCGCTCAACTAGGAATATAAGCCTATGGCATACCGGCACACGAGCGCCATGCTGAATGAAGCCATGAGCTGCTTGTCTTGCAGACCCGGCGGTATCTATGTGGATTGCACGCTGGGCGGCGCCGGTCATGCACGGGCCATCTGCGAACAGATCGTGCCGGACGGCCTGCTCATCGGTATCGATCAGGATCCGGAGGCCATTGCCAATGCCCAAGCGTTTCTGCAATCCTATAGCGCCAACATTCGTCTTTTTCATGGCAACTTTATCCACTTACCCGACTATTTGGTCCAATTGCGGGTAGATGCCGTCGATGGCATTCTGCTCGATCTCGGTCTTTCTCAACATCACCTCGAAGCCAGCGGACGCGGATTCTCCTTCCAGAAAGACGAGCCGTTGGATATGCGCATGGATACACGCGGCGCGACCCGGGCGCAAGATCTGATCGCGGATTTTTCCGAAGATCAGCTGACGCATATCTTTCGGCAGTACGGCGAAGAGCGCTGGGCAAAACGGATCGCCCGGGCCATCGTCGCGGCCCGCGCCACGACTCCCATCCGCACGACCGGCCAGCTGGTGGCCATCGTGCGCGCGGCCGTGCCGGGGCGAGCCGCGGCCCAGCAGAAGATTCATCCGGCCACGCGCGTATTTCAAGCCCTGCGCATCGCGGTCAATGAAGAGTTGACCTGCCTGGAGAGGTTTCTGGAGATGGCCGTCGACCTGCTCAAGCCCGGCGGTCGCATGTGTGTCCTCTCTTTTCACAGCCTCGAAGACCGGATGGTTAAACAGCGCTTCAAGCATTTGGCCCAAAGTTGTACCTGCCCGCCGCGGCAGCCCCAATGCAATTGCGCGGGCCGAGCCACGCTGCGGCTGGTCACCAAAAAGGCCTTGCGGCCGACGCCGCGGGAAACCGAAGAAAACCCCATGGCCCGCAGCACACGTCTGCGCTGCGCCGAAAAGCTGGGGTAAAGGATGGCAACGAACCACATGGCAACCCGTACAAAAGCCGGCCGACCCGGCCGGCGCAAGCAGGTGATGATCTGGGCAGCGGTGCTCTCCCTGGTGATCGCGGAGTTGCTCTTTTACACCTGGTGTCGCGTGCAGTGCGTGGGCACGGGATACCTCATCGCCCAGGAGAGCCGCAAACAGCAGGAGCTCACGCGATTTCAGAACAATTTAAAAATCGAGCTGGCGCGCCTCAAGGCGCCGGAAGCCATATCGCGCATCGCCCGGAATAAGTTGTCCCTGGCGATGCCGGATCCCCAACAGATTGTTGTGGTGCCCTGACCATGAAAACTGAAAAACGTCATAAGATCCGAGCCGCTGTCGTGAGCGTATTTTTCCTGCTCTGGCTTGCGGTCATCGGCGCTCGGGCCGGGTACCTGCAACTGTACCAGGGCGATTGGCTTTCCCGGAAAGCGGCCGGACAGTACGAACGTGAGTTGACCATCAGCGGCAAGCGCGGGGCCATTTACGACAGCCGCCACGAAGTCATGGCGGTCAGCGTCGAAACCACCTCCATCGCGGCCTATACTGCCCATATGGAAGATAAAGCCAAGGCCGCGGCCAGCGTGGCCAAAGTACTGCGCCTCAACGCTAAGGCACTGAAACGGGAGCTGAACAGCGACCGACCGTTTGTCTGGATCAAGCGCCAGGCCACGCCCAAAGAGGTGGCCGCGGTCAAGAAACTGGGATTGAAAGGGATCGATTTTCTCTCCGAGCACAGCCGTTTCTACCCCAACACCACCCTGGCCGCCCAGGTCCTGGGGTTCACCGGCATCGACGGCCACGGCCTGGAAGGGCTTGAATTCTTCTACGACAAAGAGCTCAAAGGCGCCGAAAATCGGGTGACCATCCTCAGGGACGCCCTGGGCCGCGGGTTCGATGCGGATCGCCTGGGAGCCGCGAATCAGACCGGCAACAACCTGATCCTGACCGTCGACCGACACATCCAGTTCATCACCGAACAGGCCCTGGCCGAGGCCGTGACCGAACACAAGGCCAAGTCTGGAATGGCTCTGGTCATGGACCCCCGAACCGGGGCGCTGCTGGCCATGGCCCATTATCCTTTTTTCAACCCCAATGCCTATGGCAAATCGGACCGCGCCACCTGGCGCAACCGCGCCATCACCGATTCGTTCGAGCCGGGCTCGACTATGAAGATTTTCAGCGCCGCCGCGGCCCTGGAAAACGGGACCATCCAGCCCGACACCATTTTTTACTGTGAAAACGGCAACTATATCGTGGGCGGTCACGCAGTGCACGACACCAAGCCGCACGGTTGGCTGACCCTGCAGCAGATCGTCAAATACTCGAGCAATATCGGTGCGGTCAAATTGGGGGAACGGGTCGGCCCGCGCATTCTTCACGACCAGTTGCAGAATTTCGGCTTCGGCCGGCGCACCGGCATCGACAGCCCCGGCGAATCCCTTGGCAGCTTGTCCAACTACAAACGCTGGACCACTGTGGATGCCGGCGCCATCGCTTTCGGCCAGGGGGTCTCGGCCACGGCCCTGCAAATGATTAGCGCGGCGGCAGCCCTGGCCAACGACGGCGTGATGATGCGCCCCTATTTGGTCAAAGCCGTTACCGACACCGAAGGCCAAACAGTGCGCACCATCGATCCAGAAACCGTCGGCCGGGTGGTTTCCGCCCCAACCGCTCAGATGGTGCGCGGCATGATGCGCGCAGTGGTGACCGAAGGCGGTACCGGCGTCAAGGCCGAAGTGGCGGGCTATTCGGTGTGCGGTAAAACCGGCACTGCCCAAAAAATCGACGCGCAAGGCAACTATGCCCAAGATCTGTACGTGGCCTCGTTCGTGGGCTTCGCGCCTACCGAACGCCCGGCCATTGCGGTGCTGGTCATTGTGGACGAACCCAAGGACAGCATTTACGGCGGACTGGTGGCGGCTCCGGCCTTCAGCCGGATCGTCAGGGAGACCCTGGGATATTTGAACATATCCCCCACGGACGATTGGAAGAAACTGCAAGTATCCAGGGACGTCAAAATCAACGGATGAAAATGGCCCAACTACTCGAAGCCGTGCGCCCTTTGACCGCTTCCGGAACCTTTCCGGCAGAGGACTCCTTGCCTGGAGCCCCTGAGGTCAGCGGTCTGTATTACCGCGCCCAGGAGGTCACCCCCGGCGGGCTCTTCGTGGCCCTCAAAGGATTTGCGGCCGACGGCCATGACTTCATCCCCCAGGCCCTGGCCCGGGGGGCAGCGGCCGTGGTGTGCGAACGCCCGGTCACGGCCGACGCCGTTGTGATCCAAGTGTCCGATGGACGCAAGGCCCTGGCCGCACTGGCCGCCGAATACTACGGCCACCCCTCCCGGCACATGACCGTGGTGGGCATCACCGGCACCAGCGGCAAAACCACCACCAGCTATCTGATCGAAAGCATCTTGAAGGCAGCGGGCCACGCGGTGGGCGTCATCGGCACGGTAAATTACCGCTATGCGCAAACGGTCTGCCCCAATCCCGTGACCACTCCGGAATCCCTCGACCTGCAACACATCCTGGCCGACATGCGCGCGGCGGGCATAACCCATGTGGTCATGGAGATCAGTTCCCACGCCCTGGATCTCCAGCGGGTGCACGCCTGCGATGTGGATGTGGCGGTCTTCACCAACCTGTCCCAGGATCATCTCGATTTTCACCACGATATGCAGACCTACTGGGCCAGCAAGCGCCAGCTGTTCGATGAGGTCCTGCCGGCCACGGCCGGCAAAACCGCCGTGCGCGCAGTGGTCAACGTCGATGATCCCAGGGGTCGCGAACTGGCCGGGACCCTGGCGTTGCGCCACCTGACCACCAGCCAGACCCAGGGCGCCGATGTATGCGCCGAGGCGGCGCAGTTGGACCTGGGCGGCATTGCGGCGCAAATCCAAACGCCCCGTGGGCAGATTGCCATCCGTTCGGCCCTGGTGGGCCGTCACAACCTGGAAAACATACGCAACGCCGTGGGTGTGGCCCTGGCTTTGGAACTGCCGCTGGCGGCCATCGCTGCGGGCATCGCGGCGTTGGACAATGTCCCCGGACGTTTGGAGCGGGTGGTTGACCCGGCGGCGCGCCGTTTTGTCTACGTGGATTACGCTCACAAGCCCGACGCCCTGGAAAAAGCTCTGCAAGCCTTGCGCGCCGTGACCCGCAACCGCATCATCTGCGTATTCGGCTGCGGCGGCGACCGGGACCGCGCCAAGCGACCGCTCATGGGCGCCATCGCCGCCCGCCTCAGCGATCTGACCGTGGTCACTTCGGACAATCCGCGCACCGAGCCGCCCGATCAGATCATCGACCAGATCGTGGCCGGTGTGCGTGCGGAGATAGAGCCGTACTACACCTCTGAAGCCCTGAAAGCGGGTTTCCAGGCCAGGGGCTACACGGTCGAGCCCGACCGGCGCCGGGCCATCGCCATGGGCATCCAGGCCTCACGGCCCGGTGACACCGTCCTGATCGCCGGCAAGGGCCATGAACCGTACCAGATCATCGGCAAGAAGAAGTTCCCCTTCGACGATCGTATCGAAGCAAAGCAGGCATTAGATAATGTATTGGACCCCTGACCATATCACCCAAGCCACCGACGGCCGAATGCTCTACGGCACTACCGGTGCGCGCTTCAGCGGCGTGGCCATCGATTCACGCACCATCGCCGCCGATGAGCTCTTTGTGGCCATCCGCGGGGCGACCCACGACGGCCACGCCTTCATCGATAAGATGGTGGCCAAAGGGGTCAAGGGGATCGTTGTGCAGGCGGATGCCGAGGCAGCGCTGCATCATGACCAGTGGCGCGGCCAGGGCGTTGCCTGCTTCGCCGTGGCCGACACCACTCGCGCCCTGGGTGCATTGGCTGCCTATCAGCGCGGCCGGGCGCGCATCCCGGTGGTGGCCATCACCGGTTCCAACGGCAAAACCACCACGCGCCAGATGACTACCCTGGTCATGGCCCGGCGGTTCAACACCCTCTCCACCGAGGGCAATTTCAACAACGAGATCGGTCTGCCCCTGACCCTCTTCCGCCTGACCGAAGCCCACCAAGCGGCGGTGCTGGAGCTGGGCATGAATCATCCGGGTGAAATGACGCGCCTGGGAGCCATCTGCCGGCCCACCATCGCCCTGATCACCATGGTGGGACCGGCCCACCTGGAGTTCCTCGGCTCTCTGGAAGGGGTGGCCCGGGCCAAGGGAGAGCTGATGGCCCAGGTCGATCCCCAGGGAACGGTGGTGTTGAACGCGGACGATCCCCACGTGGCGGCCCTGGCGCGCCAGACCGACCGGAAGATCTTATTCTTCGGTACATCGGCGCAGGCCCAGGTCCG
>JBAQGR010000683.1:0-15521 GCA_049287895.1 Desulfatitalea sp. | reverse complement strand
GTAATAAGTGGGAAGGTGATTCCAAAGGCAATTTCACCGGTCATGCGACGAATTAGATCGATGCCTGCCACGATATTCCCCCACTGGTCGCTCCCCCCCGTTTGTATGCGGCACCGATGCCGTTGGGCCAATTCTAAAAAGTCGTAGGCTTGCAACACCATGTAATTAAATTCGATAAAGCTCAGTCCGTCTTCGGACTCCAGACGGGTACGACAACTTTCGGCTTTAATCATACGGTTAACTGAAAAATGGCGCCCGATATCCCTTAAAAAAGGGATGTAGGCCAAAGCGGTAAGCCATTCCGCATTGTTCAATAACAATGCTTTACCATTTTCAAAATCAATAAAGTGCGACAATTGTCCTTTTAAAGCGGCGACATTACTGTTGACCTGCTCAATTGTCAGCATTTTGCGCATCTCAGTTTTCCCGCTGGGATCTCCCACAAGCCCTGTGCCGCCACCCACCAGGGCAATGGGCCGATGCCCCTGACGCTGCATATGCGCCAAAGCCATAATGGGTACAAGGCTGCCCACATGCAGACTTGATGCGGTTGGATCAAAACCGATATAACAGGTCACATCACCAGCGCTAACATACTCCATCATCTCCTGGTCATGGGTCATCTGTTCAATGAAGCCGCGCTCTTTCAATATATCAATCACATTCAGCATCCAAATACACTCCGCTATTTATCAAATTGAACTATTTCTCGAACCATCAACTACTTATTGGCAAATTCAACGGCGCGTGTTTCACGGATTACAGTCACTCTGATCTGGCCTGGGAAGGTCAATACTTCCTCTATTTTTTTAACGATATCGCGGCTCATCAGTATCGCTTCTTCATCATTGATTTTGTTGCTCTCGACAATGACCCTGAGTTCACGCCCCGCCTGAATGGCATAAGCGCTATCCACTCCTTTGAATGATTTGGCAATTCCCTCCAGATCCTCCAGGCGTTTCACATAGTTTTCCAGCAGCTCTTTGCGGGAGCCAGGCCGAGCACCGGAGAGCCCGTCAGCGGCTTGGACCAGAATATCGTACACTGTCGTTGGGGGGATATCCTCGTGGTGAGCTGCAATGGCATTGACCACCTGGGGTGATTCACCATACTTTTTGGCCAGCCGGGAACCGATAAGAGCGTGGGGCCCCTCCACTTCGTGATCTATTCCCTTGCCAATATCGTGCAACAGTCCCATTCGACGGGCCAGTTTTTCCTTCAACCCCAACTCGGCGGCCATAATGCCACACAGGAAACCCACTTCGATCGAGTGTTGCAAAACATTCTGGGTATAGCTGGTTCTGTATTTTAACTGGCCAATATGCTTAATCAGTTCGTTATGGATTCCATGGACTCCCAAGTCAAAAGCAGCTTGCTCGCCGGCCTCCTTAACGGCCGTTTCAACCTCCTGGGTAACCTTTTTAACCACATCTTCAATACGCGCCGGATGAATGCGCCCGTCGGCGATCAACTTCAATAGGGACTGACGCGCCACTTCTCGCCGAACGGGATTGAATCCCGATAAAATAACCGCTTCAGGGGTGTCATCAATGATCAAGTCGATGCCTGTGGCTGCCTCCAGTGCACGGATGTTACGCCCCTCGCGACCAATGATGCGCCCCTTCATCTCATCATTGGGAAGTTGCACCACCGTCACGGTCCGCTCAGCCACAAAGTCAGCCGCATAGCGCTGAATCGCGGTGGCCAAGATCTTTTTGGCTTTTTTATCGGCCTCCTCTTTGGCCTCACTTTCAATTCTTTTAATAAGCTTGGCACCTTCGTAACGGGCTTCATTTTCCATGGCGCGCAGCAGCAGATCTTTGGCTTGCTCCGCGGTCAATGCCGAGATTTTTTCAAGCTGCATCTTTTGTTCGGCCAAAAGAGTGCTAGCCTCCTGTTCTTGCTGAGCAACCTGCTCAAAGCGCTTTTCAAGATCCTTCTCGATCCGATTGATCTCTTTTTCTTTTCGCTCGACCGTTTCGATTTTACGATCGATGTTTTCTTCTTTCTGGATCAGCCGTCTTTCCTGCTTTTTATGCTCCGCCCTGGTATCCTTCGTTTCGTTGTCGAACTCGTTCTTCATTTTAAGAAGGCGGTCCTTGGCCTCAAGGTTGGCCTCCTTCAACAAAGCATCCGCTTTGTTTTTGCTCTCTTGAATGATTCGCTCTGACTCAGTACGCGCAGCATCCGCCTTCTGACGATCTAAAAACACTTTTATCCAAAACGCGATCCCAAAGCCGACGCCGAATCCAACTATCGTTAGAGCGAGCATATATCCATTCATCGTGCCTCCATAGGGGTTAATGATATTTATATTAAAAACGCGGTCCGCCAGAGCAACCAAGGTTCCTCTGGTTCCCACTCAATGAGCAACTCACAATATTACGAACGAATCTGATGAGGACTTTTGAAGGGCGATCACAAACACAACCGCAAAATGGATGTGTCCACGATGGTATGGCCGTAATGCGGATGGGGTGTACCCCCACCAAAGTGCCGTGTTGGTAGGCCTTTGATCCAAAAAGGCAAGTGGGCGCCTTGCGACTTCTTTAGGCTTTTCTGTACATGCAGAACTTGCACACCGAAGCCAGACTCGGCTCCCTTAAAAAAAGTGTTGGTTCAAAGCACATCTTCCAATCACGCGCATGGCAGGGGTAGCCACCCGTATGGGACACGAGCACGATCGTTCGTTTGCCAGGCTAGCAGAAGAGATCAGTGTAGAGAGTTTATGGCAAAACCATCATAAAAAAGCACAGGGGGAATCGCAGCCGGTCGATTGATTCATGTAAAGCATTAAGCAAGTTGTGACTCAAGCGTGTGCAATAAATTCGTGGAGCGCTGGCTGATATCCTGCAATAGCTGCTGATGTTTATTCTTCAAATCAAAATACTCGTTAGCTATATTCAAAGCCGTTAAAGTTAATATTGCTCCCTTATCCGGGGATAAGGTGCCTTGTGCACATTGCTTCCTTGCTTGATCAACCGATTTGATCACGAAATCGGCAACCGCTTTGGCATTGGATACGTCCGCATCGGTTTTAAATGTAAACGGTTGCCCTAAGATCTCTATAGTTAAAATCTGTTCCAATGAATAGCGATTCCCCTTGAAGCTTAAATTAAGAAAACCTTACTCTTCTGCGACCTCGGAAAGTCTGCCCATCAGACTGTCAATTTTCGACCTGACCAAGGCCTTTAGCTCGTCGTTCTGTTTTTCAGCAGCCAGTTTCTCGTTAAGCTGCGAGGTTAGCAGATCATTGGCTTGCTTCAGTTCAAGGATTTGAACTTCACGACGTTTACAGGCCTCAATCAATTGTTCTATTTTTTTCTCTAAGTACTCAAATTGTTGTAGAATTGTCTGCTGATCCAACTTTTCACCTCGCATTATTGGGTACTATAAGCGTTGGCAACATGCCAAGTCAAGATTTTTCACTGTCTCTTAGTTTCATTAATTTTTCAGCAATTTGCAGTTCATCTCGGCTGTTAACGCCGATGATCTCATTGCTGTCACTGCCAGTAACGGCACCGATCCTTCTGTTCTGCCGGTAGCCGAAGTCGACGATATCGGTCAGGTAAATCTCATTCTGGGCATTATCGCTCCGCAACTGTGGCAAGGCTTGCTGTAAAAACTGCCGTTTGACGACATATATGCCTGAATTTATGTTTTTAATAAGTTTTTGGGCCGCATCGGCGTCTTTTTCCTCAACAATGGACGTGAGTTGACCTTGCGCATCGAAGATAACACGTCCATATCCTTTGGGGTTCTCCACCGATACAGCCAGAAGGGACACATCGCGCTGGTGGAGGTCATGGTCGGCTGTCAAAGCAGCGATTGTGGTTGTCCGTATCAAGGGCACATCGCCGCACAGCACCACCACTTGATCGACAGCGGCGGGGATAAACGGCAGCGCACACAGGACGGCATGTCCGGTTCCCAACTGCTTTTCCTGATTGGCAAAAAGGGCTTTGCCGACTCGGCCCACCGCTTGCTTGACCTGCTCGGCCTGATGGCCGACGACCACCACTATATTGCTCCCAGCCACTTCAATGGCCGTGCGCACAACATAATCTATCATTGGACGGCCGCATATTTTGTGCAGAACCTTCGCCTTGTCCGATTTCATTCGGGTCCCCAAGCCCGCTGCCAATATCACAACGCCGAGAGTGGATGCCATACTTTTGAGCTTTCTACCTTATACTTACTTTTTGTGTGAAAAATCGAAATAGAATGAAATATGTATCATCGGATCTCTTTCTTAGTAAAATCCAATGAGGTTTTCAAGCCTTGCGAGGCGAAAAAAAAGGGTAACCCTCTGCGGTTACCCTTTTTTATTTCAAATACTTTTGAGTGTTCAAACGCGCGCTGATTCTGCCATCCGGATGCGAAGGATAGCCCTGGCCAAGGCTGCATGGGCACGCGTGTAATCGACTGTGTCGTCCCCTTCTTTGGCCAACCGCTCTTCGGCGCGGGCGAGGGCTGCTTTGGCCCGTTCGATGTCGATGTCTTTGCGCCGCTCGGCAGACTCGGCCAGAATGGTCACCCGATCAGGCAGGGCCTCGGCAAACCCACCGCTAACGAAGACAAGGCGTTCCTTACCCCCCTTATCGACATAGCGCACCATGCCAAGCTTCAAACTGGTCATAAAGGGTGTATGGCCGACCAAAACACCAAATTCTCCCAGTGTGCCTGGTGCCATGACGATCTGGGCCTCTTCACTGACCACCGATTTTTCCGGAGTCACGATTTCTAATTTTATATTCTCAGCCATGCTCTCCCCTCAATTGCTTAGGCAGCCTCTGCTTGACGCTTCTTGGCATCTTCCAGAACTTCCTCGATTCCGCCTTTCATATAAAAGGCTTGCTCGGGAATGTCGTCATGTTTGCCCTCAGCGATCTCTTTGAATCCGCGGACTGTGTCTTCGATTTTGACATATTTGCCGGGGAATCCGGTGAACACTTCCGCCACATGGAACGGTTGGGAGAGGAAGCGTTGAATCTTGCGTGCTCTGGATACGGTGACTTTGTCCTCTTCGGACAATTCGTCGATACCCAAGATCGCGATGATATCCTGGAGCTCTTTGTACTTTTGCAGAATCACCTGCACTTGTCGGGCCGTGCGATAGTGTTCCTCGCCGATGTAGCTGGCATCGAGAATGCGGGAAGTGGAGTCGAGGGGATCCACTGCCGGATAGATACCCAGCTCCGCGATCTGACGGGAGAGAACCACAGTGCCGTCCAGGTGGGCAAAGGTGGTGGCCGGAGCAGGATCGGTCAAGTCGTCGGCAGGAACGTAAACGCACTGCACGGCGGTGATCGATCCTTTGTCGGTAGAGGTGATGCGTTCCTGCAATTCGCCGAGGTCAACGGCCAGGGTCGGCTGGTAACCGACGGCGGAGGGCATGCGTCCCAAAAGCGCCGATACTTCCGATCCAGCCTGGGTAAAACGGAAGATGTTATCAATAAAGATCAAAACATCCTGGCCTTCCACATCGCGAAAATACTCGGCACAGGTAAGTGCCGATAGAGCCACGCGAGCGCGGGCTCCGGGCGGTTCGGTCATCTGCCCATAGACCAGCGCGGCCTTGGGCAACACGCCGGACTCCTTCATTTCGTGATACAGGTCGTTGCCTTCGCGGGTACGTTCACCTACGCCGGCGAACACGGAGATACCGCCATGCTGCATAGCGATATTATGGACCATTTCCATCATGATAACGGTCTTGCCGACGCCGGCGCCGCCAAACATGCCCATCTTGCCGCCACGGGGGAAGGGCACCAACAGATCGATAACCTTGACTCCGGTTTCCAGAACATTGACTTCCACGTCCTGTTCCGTAAACTTGGGCGCCTGGCGGTGGATGGGCATCATCTTTTCCTGGCTGACTGGCCCCAAGCCGTCCACCGGCCGTCCGACCACGTTGAGCACGCGGCCCAAACTGGCTTGACCCACAGGCATCATAATTTCGTTGCCCGTGTCTTTGACCTGCATACCGCGCACAAGACCGTCGGTAACATCCATTGCGATGGTGCGTACCACGTTGTCACCCAGGTGCTGGGCCACTTCCACCACCAGATTGTCCGGCTGATCGTTGATCGCCGGGTTGGTAATGGTCAACGCCGTGTATATCGTCGGCAACTTGCCTTGCTCGAATTCTACGTCGACTACAGGCCCCATCACCTGCGTTATCTTTCCCAAATTCTGTGCCATCTATTGACCTCCTATGAAAACTGATTCAGTTATTCGTCTTAACCTTTAAGGGCCTCGGCGCCGCCCACGATATCCATCAATTCAGCGGTAATGGCCGACTGACGCGCCTTGTTGTAGGCCAGCGTCAAGCTGCCGATCATGTCGTTACAAGCTTTGGTGGCATTGTCCATGGCCATCATTCGCGCGGCATGCTCACTGGTCGAAGTTTCGAGCAAAGCCCTATAAATCTGGACATCCACACTCTTGGGAAGTATCTCGCCCAATAGCTCGGCTGGGGATGGCTCGCAGATGTGCTCGGCCTGATAAGCCGTCGCTTCGTCTGGAGATTGTTCTTCCTTGGCAATCGGGGGGATAGGTAGTAGTTGTTTGACCACGGGAAGTTGTCTGGCCATGCTTACAAATTCGGCATAGACGATGATCACCTCGTCATAGGCATTTTCCAGAAAAGCGCTGACCATTTTACGGCCGGCCTTTGAGGCCACGCTAAACCCGAAGCTGCCGCCGACAATTCCTGAATTCCTGGACACGATATTGAGTTTTTCGCGCCGCATCCAATCCAGGCCTCGCTTACCAAAGGATGTAAAGGAGACCTCCATGCCTTTGGCGATACTCTTCTTGGCCAACGCCTCGGCTTTGGTGATCAGGTTGTTATTGAAACCACCGCAAAGACCGCGATCCGAAGTGCACAGAATAATATGGGTTTTTTTAATCTCTTCCCGTGCCAGCAGCAGCGGATTCGATTGCTCGCCCGCGCTTTGGGCCAGGCTCCCCAATACATCCTCGAATTTGGCGGCATAGGGACGAAATCCCTCCATGCGTGTCTGTGCGCCGCGCAATCTGGAAGCGGCCACCATATTCATGGCCTTGGTGATCTGCTTGGTCTTTTTTACGGCGGCAATTTTGAGTTTAACTTCCTTTAAAGTTGCCATAGCGCTAAGCCCTTATCGTTTTTAAGAGTCGTCTGTTCGCGTGAGCTCGAATGCGAGCTTACTTTATGGTGTCCTTGAACTCTTCGTCGTAAGCCGTCAACGCTTCCTTCATTAGATTTTCCAGATTGCTGTCGATTATCTTCTTTTCGCGCAGCCCTTCAAAAACTTTGGGATAGCGCTCTTCGATAAACGGATAAAGTCCGGCTTCATATTTGGCAACGACGCTGACCGGATATTTGTCCAAAAATCCGCGGGCGGCCGCAAAAAGGATCGTGACCTGCTTTTCCATGGGCAGCGGATGGTATTGGGGTTGTCTCAAAACCTCCACCAGGCGCTGACCGCGCGTGAGCTGTCTCTGAGTGGCTGGGTCCAGATCACTGCCGAAGGCAGCGAAGGCCTCCAGCTCTCGATACTGGGCCATATCCAGCCGCAATGTCCCGGCCACCTGTTTCATGGCCTTGACTTGAGCAGCACCACCGACGCGGGAAACCGACAGACCGACGTTGATGGCCGGACGCACGCCGGCAAAAAACAGGCTGGGCTCCAGATAGATCTGCCCGTCGGTAATGGAAATAACGTTGGTGGGGATATAGGCCGAAACGTCGCCAGCCTGGGTCTCGATGATGGGCAGCGCGGTCAGGGAGCCGGCCCCCAGCTTATCGCTCAGTTTGGCCGACCGTTCGAGCAGCCGGGAGTGGTTGTAGAAAATGTCGCCGGGATAGGCTTCACGTCCGGGCGGACGGCGCAGCAGCAGGGAGACTTGGCGATACGCAGCGGCCTGTTTGGATAAGTCGTCATAGATAATGAGCGCATGTTTGCCGTTGTCGCGGAAATATTCTCCCATGGCGGTACCGGCATAAGGCGCGATGAATTGCAGGGTGGCCGGATCGCTGGCGGTTGCCGAAACGATGGTGGTGTATTCCATGGCGCCGTGTTTTTCCAAAACAGCATGCACCTGGGCCACCGTGGATCTTTTCTGTCCGCAGGCCACATAGATACAATAGATGTCGGAATCCTTTTGGGCTATGATGGCATCAATGGCACAGGCGGTTTTGCCGATTTGGCGGTCGCCGATGATCAACTCGCGCTGACCGCGGCCCACGGGGGTCATGGCGTCGACGGCCTTCAAGCCAGTGTAGCACGGTTCATGAACGCTCTTGCGTTGAATAACACCTGGCGCTACCATTTCAACACGGCGCGTCTCTTTGGCATCGATGGGACCTTTGCCATCGATCGGTGCGCCCATGGCATCCACCACGCGCCCCAATACCGCCTCACCCACCGGTACCTGGGCGATCTTGCCGGTCCGCTTGACAATATCGCCCTCCTTGATGTGGATGTCTTCGCCCATGATGGCGATACCCACATTGTCCTCTTCCAGGTTGAGCACAAGACCCAGAATCGCGCCGGGGAATTCGACCAGTTCCATGGCCATGACTTTTTCCAGGCCGTAAACGCGGGCAATGCCATCGCCAACGGACAGGACAACCCCGGTTTCGCTCAGTTCGACCTTTTTGTCATAATCGGTAATCTGCTCTTTGATAATTTGACTGATTTCTTCGGCTCTAAGTTCCATTATGCACGCTCACCCCTTTTTAAAGATTCCCTCATATTGAGTAATTGTGTTCTAATGCTTCCATCCAAGATAAGATCCCCAATACGGGTAACGATGCCGCCGATAAGCGCGGGATCGTGTTCGACCTGCAAAACGACATCCTTGCCAGTTTTCTTGGACAGCGCCGAACGGATTTTCTCAATGGTTTCGGAAGTCAACTTGCTTGCTGAGACCAGACTGGCGCGCGCCACGCCTTTAAGCTCATCGGCCAGTTTCTGGTAGAAATCATTGATGCTGCCGATAAAACCGATGCGTCCCTTTTCGAATAACAACAACAAAAAAGAAGACATTGCCTTGGAAAGATGAAGTTTCTCAATAACCTTCTGGAGAACTTGCTTTCGGTCGCTGGGCTTATAGAGGGGGTTGGCAATCGTATCGGCAAGCTGTTTCTCATCGACAATCAATTGCGCGATGTGGTTCAGTTCCTGCCGGTACTGCTCGGTCTGTCCATCCTCTTTTCCGATAATCAAGAGCGCCTTGGCATAACGCCGTGCTATAGCCAAATTTTTCATTATGCCACCACCTTGTCTAAATATTCATCAACCAACCGGTTCTGATCCTCAGCGGAAATTTTTTCTGAAATGAGACGCTCCGCTCTGACCAGTGCCTTCTCAATGACCTGTTGCTGCAACAAGATTTTGGCCTCTTTGAACTCATGTGCAATGTTTTTACGGGCTTGCTCTTTGAGCTTGTCGGCAGCTGCCTCGGCCTCTTTGAGGATGCGCGCCTTAGCCTCTTTTCCCTGCCGGGTGTATTCGGCGACAATCTGCTCGGCCTCTTTGTCCAACAAAGCCAGACGATCGTTATACTCCGCCAGTTGCTTTTCAACAGCCGCCTTGCGGGATTCCAGATCCGCCAGCTCCTGGGCAATGCCTTTAATCCGGCTGTTTAATGCCTGAGAGGCCGGCTTTTTTAATAGAAGAAAAAGCCCGATGGCCAATACCGCAAAATTCATCACCCGATACCAGTCGGTTTTCTGCCATCCCACCTCACCATGGCCGCCGCCGCTGCTAGCGAAAGCCGACCCCACGGCTATCACCACAACTGCGGCCACCATGGCAACCACGGCCATGTTCCGTTTCAGCTGTCGCATGCTGCAATGCCAAGCGATCTTCATTAAGCCGCCCTCCCTAAAATCTTTTGCGTGATAGCACCGGCAAAGGCATCAATCTCCTTCTCCAATGCGTTTCGAACCGTATCCGTATCTTTGGCAATGCTTGCCTTCACCGCAGCCAACTCCTGTTGCGCCTTGGCATTTATTTGGGCGACAATTGCCTGCTCTTCGTCCAAAGCGGCCTTCATATGGGCCTCTTTTTCCTTCTGGCCTTTAGCGCGCGCCTCTTTGATTCCGTCCGAGTAAGCCTGGTTGCGCTCGTCCGCATGTTGACCGGTGGATTGAACGATGGCTTCAATCCCCTGCATCTTTTCCTTGCGCTGCCGCAAGATGCTTCGAATGGGTTTGAACAGAACGATATTGAGGAAAAAAATGAGGACAAGAAAGTTGGCGATTTGAATCAGGATAGTCCCGTTGATTTCAACCATAAAAACGCCTCCGCTACCAAATCTAATTTATGGTCTATTACTTTGAAATGACTGCAATTATACAAAAAGCTGAAAGGAGCGAACAAGGGGTCCTTGTAGCACCTGCCAATTGGAATTGTCAAAGGTTTTTTACAATCTTTTGATTTGTCGTCTCTGTGGGGAGCGCCTCTTTAACCCCTTTATCGGATCCCTTGAGGGGTTTGGGCACCTGAATTTGCATTTTACAGTTGCCATTGAAAAAAACACCGGAGTCGATGGCCACAGTGGGCGCGCTGATGTCACCGTTGACTTGGGCGGGGGCGTAGATTTCAATGCGCTGGGAGGCCTCCACGCGGCCGTTGATTTTGCCACGAATAACCGCCACACCTACCTGGATATCCGCATCCAGCACCGCATTTTCACCGACAATAACGGTGCCGTCGGTGCTGATCAGCTTACCACTGATATGGCCGTCCACGCGAATCGTCTCCTTGAAGGTCAATGTCCCTTCAATGACCGTATCTCGCCCCAAAAGGGTGGAGATGGTAGCCGAATCACCACTGCTGCTTTTTTTGTCCTTGCCTAACATAATTCCTCCTCAGGCTTGTCCCACGTAATGTGCCGGTGGCGTTCGCGTCAAACAACGGAGCGATAACGCCGCTATTTTTCAAACATGAAGCGCCGCATGCTGACATTCAGCAGCAACCCGACACCAGCCAACATCGTTATTATGGACGAGCCGCCATAGCTGATAAAGGGGAGGGTAACGCCGACCACAGGCAATATCCCCATCACCATCCCGATGTTGATAAAAACCTGCCAAGCGATCATGGCGGTGACCCCCACGGCCAGGATTGTACCGAAAGGATCCCGACAGCGCTGGGCGATCAAAAGCCCCCAAACGATGATCAACAGGAAAACCAGCAACATCAGCATCGCACCCGAAAACCCCCACTCTTCGGCCAAAACGGAGAATATAAAATCGGTATGGTGTTCTGGTAAAAAATCCAGTGTGTTTTGGCTCCCCTTGAGAAATCCCTTGCCGGTAAACATTCCCGAACCGATGGCAATTTTGGATTGGATGATGTGGTATCCGGCCCCCAGGGGGTCTCGGTCCGGGTCCAGGAATGTTAAGATACGCTGTTTCTGATAGCCTTTTAAAAAGGACCACACGACCGGTACAGTCAAGGCGCCACTGACGATCAGACCGATGAGGGTGCGTCGTTCAATTTTGACATATAAGGTAATGGAGGCGGCGACCAGGGCAACAAGCATTGCGGTTCCCAAATCAGGCTGCCGTACGATCAGAACAAAGGGAATGGCGGTAATGACGACGGGAGTGATCAACTCCTGTAACCGTACACCTTCGGTTCGAACAACGCGGGCATAGTATTTGGACAACAAGACGATTACCGCTATCTTGACGATTTCAGACGGCTGGATAGATACCGGACCGAAAACCAGCCACCGTTTGGAACCGCCCACGTATTTGCCGAACACCAGGACCGCCACCAAAAGGCCGATGCATACGAAGTAAAATAAATGCCCCCAACGCTCATAGTTTTTATAGTCGACTAGAAAAGCCGCTATCATGATGACCATGCCCGCTCCGAACCAAACCAATTGCTTGGCAAAAAGCCCCGAAAGTGGATTGTCTACACCCGCATGGACGGCGCTGTAAAGTGCGACGAGACCGATGCCGCCAGCGGCAAGGGTTAAGAAAAGCATCCACCAATCGAAATATTCAACCAGGCGTCGATCGATCATCATCAGGCATTCATCGCTTTCTTAAACAGTTGGTTGATTCATCGATGCGCAGATATCTTTCAAGACCATAGTCCTTGCATCCTTAAATATCGGACGGTTAGGCGCACGCTACTCTTCCTCAGCCGCTGCTGGTTCCATTACCATCAACTCTCGGTTTTCAATTCTTTCTTTTTTTATCTTCTCGATCTTCTCCGTCACCGCATCCGCCGGCAAATTCAGGAAAACCCGAATAAGTTCGCGGGCCACCGGTGCTGCTGCCGAGGAGCCGTGTTCGCCGTGTTCGATAATCACGGCAACGGCGATCCGCGGGTTTTCAGATGGAGCGTAACATACGAACCAAGCATGATCCTTGGGAAGTAATTCCTCATTTTTCTCCTCGCCCTCACTGGGTCGTCCAACCACTTGGGCCGTACCCGTCTTTCCGGCAAATTCCAGCCCCTTGATGCGCGATAGATAGGCGGTGCCCTTCGCATCGTTGACCACCTCCCATAAGCCACGATGGACAAGGGAAGTGGTGTTTGGTTTGAGTTGCAGCCGATCCACGACTTCGGGTGTGCCCGCAAAGGCGATTTGATCATCGGCCGTCCTTATTTCCTGAACCATGTATGGCTTATAACGTATACCGCCATTGCCTACGGTGGCTGCCAGGACAGCCATTTGCAGCGGCGTGACCAGATTGAACCCTTGACCGATGGCAATGGACAAGGTTTCACCCTTTTGCCAAGGCACGCCAAAACGCTTTAACTTCCAATCCGATGTCGGAATCAACCCTTTGGATTCACGATCAAGATTGATCCCCGTGGCATTGCCCAATCCCAAGGCATGGGCATACTTAGCCAACCGATCGACCCCCAACGCTTCCCCCACTTGATAGAAGTAGACATCGCAGGATTGCGACAGCGCCTTTAAAAAGTGCACTTCGCCGTGCCCAGCCTTCTTCCAGCAACGGTAGGCGCGGTTGCCGAACTTGTAATAGCCGGGGCAGTAAAAGGGGGTTCTGCCATCGATAACTCCTTCCTCGAGTCCGGCAAGGGCCGTGACGATCTTATAAGTGGACGCCGGCGGATATTCGGCCTGAATGGCCTTGTTCTCCAAGGGCCTAAAAGGATTGGAGATCAAATCGTTCCATTGATCGCGGGTCATACCGACCACAAACAAATTGGGATCGAAGGAAGGGTTACTGGCCATAGCCAATATGCGGCCGCTATTGGGATCGATGGCCACGGCCGCGCCAACCTGGCCTTGCAGCAGTTCTTCAGCCCTGTTTTGCAACGCCTGATCGATGGTCAAAACAATATTCTGGCCGGGTTGCGCCTCCACTGTATTGAGGACTCGCACCACCTGGCCGGTAGCATTGACCTCCACCTGCCGGCCGCCGCGCGTGCCGCGTAAAACACCTTCATAAGCTTTCTCCACACCGAACTTACCGATAAAGTCGCCGCTCTTGCAATCTTCATACGGCATACACTGTAACTCATCGGGGTTGATCTCACCCATGTAACCAAGCAGATGGGCAGCATGTGGCCCTTGAATATAGTGGCGCCTCGGCGACACATGCACCAGCACTCCGGGAAGCTCGAATTTATGAACTTCAATAGCGGCCAGCATATCACGTCCGATATCCGGCTTTAAAAGCAACGGCGTGTAGGCACCGCGCTTCTTGACGCTGCGCAAACGCGTTTCCAATTGATCGACCGGCTCGGCCAGCAAAGGCGCCAGCTTTGCCAGGGTTTGATTAAGGGGCTTGGCATCCTTCAAAATAATGAACAGATCAAAAGAGGGCCTGTTGTCCACTATGATGTTGCCATTGCTGTCCAAAATCAGGCCCCGGGGCGCATCGATATCTTGAAGGCGGATGCTATTGATTTCGGATAACCGCCTGAGCTCCTTGCCCTCGATGACTTGCAGATAGAGCAACCGCACGACAAGTACCGTAAAAGCGATCAACACGAGCACAAACACACCGACCATGCGCCGATTGAACCACTCGCTGTCCACACTCTCTAAGTAATTATGCATATTTTATTGTATCGTAAAATCGTCGATTCGATGAGTGGTCACTTAGTTGATGGCTCGGTTGGCTGATTCCCATGACGGATACCCTGGGTTCTCTCCGATGGAACGAATCGACGATTGAACTAACCTCACAGATCGGCAAAGATCTTCGAGCGCCACAGATCCAACTGCTTTTGCGCCCATCCGATGATAGCAAGAATCAATGGCCCGGTCGTCAAAGCCCACAAAATTTGCAGCACCACGGTCTTGATCGTATCTACCGGAATGCTGGCACTGGGCGCCAGAAAGGCCATGTACCCCAAAAGAACGGCGATTTCAAAAACAACGCCAAAGGCCACAGCGATGGTCAACATTACAAAGCTGCCGGTATGTAGAAACTGGGCAATCCAGCGCATACCCATATAGAGCCAGGTGTAGGTGACCAGGTAGAGTCCCATGGGCCCTCCGCACAGGCTATCCATAATGAGCCCGAAGAAAACCACAATGGGAATCCCCTCCAGCTTGCTGCGGAAAAAGCTGAGGTAGATGATGATGGGGATCAGCAAGTCGTAGAACTTTTCAAACAGTGGCAGACCAGGGATCAAGGTGGTCTTGATAAGCACCAGACAGAGAGAAGCCATGATGTAGAAGAGAATGGTCATGTCGGCTTGGGGGGCTCTATTGGGGGTACGATTAACACCTCTTCCAAACGCTCGAAATCCACATAGGGCGTTATGGTCACGTCCTGAAAAATGCCCGATTCTTTTTTTACGATGTCAAAAACCTGGCCGATAGGCATCCCTTTGGGAAACACCCCATCCATGCCCGAAGAGATCACGGTATCACCGATGTGAACATCGTGTTTGCGCAAAACATAGTTCAATACACAATAGCCGGAGGTTCCCCCCTTGATGATGCCGCGCGCGCGGCTTTTCTGAACAATGGCATCCACGGCGCTGTTGAGATCGGTAATCAGCATCACCTTCGCGGAATGGCCGCCGGCCTCCACCACCAACCCCACGACCCCCTCCGGATTAATGACCGGGTATCCGATATCCACGCCATCCTTACTTCCTTTGTCGACGAGGACCGTCTGGAACCATGGCGACGGATCCTTTCCAACCACCTGGGCCGCAACAGCCGGTCTCTGGAGCGTCTGCCCCAAGGCCAGCAACTTGCGCAAACGTTCGTTGGCCTGCGTCAGCTCTTCGTGTTGATGCTGCAAGGCCATGGCCTGCTGTGCCTTTTCGCGCAACCTATCGTTCTCGTCGGCCACTGAGACCAGAAAGAAGTAGGGCCCCCAGATACCGCTAAAAAAACGGCTGGTGTGGCTGATTACTTTTTGAAAGGGCGCAACCAGCGCGATGGCGAATCGCCCTGGCCCATGGGCTGGATAAGGGCGGCGACTGCTCAAGGAAAGCATCATGATACTGAGAGTGATCAGTACAATGAGGCCCACGATCATCACCATTTGTTTGGAGAACATTGGG
>JBAQGR010000682.1:0-10047 GCA_049287895.1 Desulfatitalea sp. | reverse complement strand
AATGAGTAATCCGTTCGCCATCCGATAACATCCGGTTCAGATAGCTATTTTACACTGAATCCATAGCAATGCGTATCTGGATTTCTTTGTAGTACTTCCGTGGGAGTTTGTCTACAGCTTTTTTTGTCGGCCTCGGCGCGCTCGTTTGAAGCGGCCAAGCGAACTGGGCGGGAGCGTCAAAAATTTGTCGGTCACAGCCGGTACGCTACTCGGCAATGGCGTGAAGATGCTTTTGGATCGCTTGCACCAAAGGGAGCAGGCGCCGATGCAATTCGGGCGGGATCATGAGCACCGGCAGGGTGCGGTTGGCCGCCAGCGCCGCGGGCGGAACGATTTTCCCCGCGGTCGCTCCGACCGTGAGCGTATCCGTCCCTGAGAGAAAGAGAATCACATCCACCAGATTGCCCGATAGGCCCTGGGCATCCAAGGCCTCGATATATTGCATGCAAAGATGGTTGGCGGCCAGAATCTCTTCGGGCATCTCGGCGGCACCGCCGGGCGCGCACACGGCGCGCGACACCATGGCCCGGCAGCCCAGGGGTCGCGCGGCATAGATCGAACACCGGTTATTTTCAAGCAGCGGACAGGGCCCCACCTCAGGATCGGCCTCTTCGTCCGGAACCGGCGCTCCCTGGAGGCACAGCGCCGCCATATGATTGAGCGTCAAGGCGGGCTGAAAGCGCGGGCGCCGGGCCGCGGCCTCCAGATCGGCCCAGGGCGGGCCTTGCCCGCTATCGCGCCAGTGGTTTAATATGAGCCGCCCTTCCAGAGTGGTCAGGGTCACGTTGGCGGTGCAGCACACGGCGCACCCTTCGCGACAAGCCACCTCAAAGGGGGCGCAAAAGTCGGCGTGCAACGCGTAGATCTTTTGCAGCAAGCGCAAGCAGGTTGTCAGGTCCATGGTCGGTTCGCTCCCTTGGGCGATGATTCAAGCTTCCCCCATCCAATCGACGGAACACCTTGACTTTCAGCTTTCTACTTTCAACTTTACACTCCAGCAAAGCCGGTTTAGGCTGAGGAACCCTATTCGGCGATTCCGGCCCGCCGAACCCCAGCAACCCACAGGAGGATGCCGATGTCCAGCACCGTTTTCTTTATCGACTTTCGCGCCAATGCGCAAACCAACATGATGGCCAAGTTGGCTCTCATGGTAACCCAGGCCGGTCTGGAGAGCGTCATCCGGCCGCGCGACCTGGTGGCTGTCAAGCTGCACTTCGGCGAAATGGGCAATGGGGCCTTTATCCGGCCAATCTATTTACGCACGCTGGTGGCGGCCATCAAACAGGCGGGCGGCGTGCCTTTTCTCACCGACGCCAACACGCTCTATGCCGGCACCCGCTCCGATGCACCCCACCACCTGACCACCGCCATCCAGAACGGCTTCGCCTATGCCGTGGTCGAAGCGCCGCTGGTCATCGCCGACGGCCTGCGGGGCAATAGCGAAACAGCCGTACCGATCAACGGCCGTCATTTCCAAAGCGCCTATATCGGCCGGGAGATCGTGGCCGCCGACGCCTTAATTTCCGTGGCCCATTTCAAAGGCCATGAGCTCTCGGGCTTCGGCGGCACCCTTAAAAACCTGGGCATGGGCAGCGCCTCGCGCAAAGGCAAGCTGGCCATGCACTCCACGGTATCGCCCCAGGTCAACGCCGAAAACTGCATCGGCTGCGGCGAGTGTGTCGGCCACTGCTCCCAGCTGGCCCTGGCGCTGGCCGACGAAAAAGCCGCCATCGACCCGGGGCGCTGCATCGGTTGCGGCGAGTGCATTCTCATTTGCCCCAACAAAGCCATCGCCATCGCCTGGGATCAGGAGATCCCACGCTTCCTGGCGGGGATGGTGGAATACACGGCCGGCGTACTCAAGGGCAAAGAGGGCAAGTCCCTGTTCATCAACTTCATCACCGACGTGTCGCCGGCCTGTGACTGCTATGCGGCCAACGACGCGCCCATCGTGAAGAACGTCGGCGTGCTCGCTTCGCTCGATCCCGTGGCCATCGACCAGGCATCGGTGGATCTGGTCAATGCCGAACCGGCCCTGGCCAACGGCACGCTCAGCGCCAACACCGCGCCGGGCGAGGACAAATTCAAGGGGCTCTACCCTGATGTGGATTGGCCCATTCAATTGGCTTATGCCGAAGAATTGGGTTTGGGCTCGCGTCATTATGAACTGCGCAAGGTGGGCTAGGATCAACCGCCGGCACGCTCGGAGATGAATGCGCAAATCGCGGGCTTCATGGAAAATCGCCTCGGGCGGCTCAACAAATCCTGTGGACAACCGATAGTAAATAGATTACACAGCGCGGTTCACCACTTAGGAGCCAAGATGTCCATGACCGATCGAGCTACAACAACTATCAACGACAATCTCCGCAACGTGGCCATCATCGCCCACGTCGATCACGGCAAAACCACCCTGGTGGATGCCATGTTCCGCCAAAGCGGCCAGATCCGCGAAGGCCAGGTGGTCAACGAACGGCTCATGGACAGCATGGACCTGGAGCGCGAACGGGGCATCACCATCGCGGCCAAGAACTGTTCGGTGCACTGGAAAGGGGTCAAGATCAACATCATCGACACCCCGGGCCATGCCGATTTCGGCGGCGAAGTGGAGCGGGCCCTCTCCATGGCCGATGGCGCCCTGCTGCTGGTGGACGCCTCCGAAGGCCCCCTGCCCCAGACCCGTTTCGTGCTGGAAAAGACCCTGGCCGCCGGGTTGAAGGTGATCGTGGTAATCAACAAGATCGACCGCAAGGATGCCCGCGCCGATCAGGTGCTGGACCAGGTGTACGATCTGTTCATCGACCTGGACGCCAACGAGGAGCAGCTCGATTTTCCCTATCTGTTCGCCATCGGCCGGGACGGCATCGCCCAGGCCAAAGCCGGCGACCAAGGCACCGATCTCACCCCCTTGTTCGACATGATCCTGGCCAAGATCCCGGCCCCGACCCATATACCCGAAGCCCCCTTCCAGATGCTCGTTTCGGACCTGGGCTATTCGGACTACCTTGGACGGCTGGCCGTGGGCAAGGTGGCCAATGGCCAGGCCCATATAAAGGATGCCCTGGTGTGCGTCGGCGCCGATGGCACCCCGCGACCGCTCAAGGTGGCCTGCCTGCAAACCTACGAGGGACCGACCCTGGGGGAGGTCTCCGCGGCCGATCCGGGAGACATTGTCGTGCTGGCCGGGATCGATGAAGTACGCATCGGCGACACCATCTGCACCCGGGGCAGCGCCACGGCCCTGCCCCGAATCCGCGTGGACGAGCCCACGGTGGGCATGCGCTTTACGGTCAACACCTCTCCCTTTGCCGGCCGCGAGGGGCGCTTCTCCCAGTCGCGCAATCTGCGCGAGCGGCTCTTCAAGGAGACCCTGCGCAACGTGGCCATCCAGGTGGAAGAGACCGAAAACCGCGAAGTGTTTCTGGTCAAGGGCCGGGGCGAATTTCAGCTGGCCATTCTCATCGAAACCATGCGCCGGGAGGGGTTCGAGCTGGCCGTGGGCCGGCCCGAGGTGATCTACAAAGAGCGCGACGGGGTCAAAACCGAACCCATGGAGCAGCTCTTCGTGGATTGCGACGAACACTTCATGGGTGTGGTGACCGAAAAACTCTCGGTGCGCAAAGGCATGATGACCAACATGATCAACCACGGCAGCGGCCGGGTGCGCATCGAGTTCAGCATCCCCGCCCGGGGCTTGATCGGTTATCGCGACGAATTTCTCACCGACACCAAAGGCACCGGTCTGCTCAACACCTATTTCGCCGGCTACGACGCTTACCGCGGCGACTTTCCCAGCCGCTTTTCCGGCTCGATCGTCTCCGACCGCCAGGGAAATTCGGTGGCCTATGCCCTGTTCAATCTGGAGCCGCGCGGCCGGCTCTTCATCGTGCCCGGCGTGCCGGTCTACGAGGGCATGATCTTCGGCGAGCACAACCGCGCCACCGACCTGAACGCCAACCCGTGCAAAGAGAAGAAGCTCACCAACATGCGCGCCACGGGCCACGACGAAAACGTGATCCTGGCGCCGGTCAAAACCATGACCCTGGAGTGGGCCATCCATTTCATCCGCGAAGACGAAATGGTGGAGGTCACGCCCCAGTCGATCCGTTTGCGCAAAAACATCCTCTCGGCCCAGCAGCGCTACCGGCATCGGGGGGACAAGGGGTAGAAGATGAAAGTTGAAAGTGAAAAGACGAAAGCGGATGAATTGCACCGCTTATTCGGGCAATGGTCCCAGGAGGAGTTCATGGCGATTCAAGGCAAAATCGACGGCGAGAGAACCATCGACCCGGAGCTTTGGGAGCAAACCGCCAGCTAATCGATACCCATAGCTACGGCCATACCCTCTCAAGAATCAACAACGCTGTGGGGGTTGCCTGGCGGCCCTGACTTTTCGTTTGACTTTTCCCGCTCAAATACCCCATTTAGAGCCATGCGCCTGGACGCTTACATCGCCTGCCACCACTGCGATCTGTTGCACCAACGCCAGCCACTGCCACCCAACGGCGCAGCGGTCTGTTCGCGTTGCGGCGCGCTGTTGTACCGCGACCGGCGCAACAGCCTGGACCGCACCCTGGCCATGGCCGTCAGCGGCATCATCCTTTTCATTATCGCCAACAGCTACCCTTTCTTGTCGCTGAACATCGAGGGCCAGGTGCAAGAGACCCACCTGATTACCGGCATCATCGCCTTCTTCCGGCAGGACATGCCCTGGATGGGACTTCTGGTCCTGGCCACCGGCATCCTCTTTCCCATCATGGAGCTGGTCGGCCTGACCTATATACTGCTGCCGCTCAAGTTCGATCGCCTGGCATGGAAGACAGCGGCCGTGTTTCGCCTGATCCGCTCCCTGCAGCCCTGGGGCATGACCGAAGTATTTCTGCTGGGCATCCTGGTCTCCATCGTCAAATTGGCCGGCATGGCCACCATCATCCCCGGCATCGCCCTTTATGCCTTTTTGGTATTGATCTTTGTGATCGCGGCCGCGGCCGCATCCTTAAACCCGGATATCGTATGGGAAAGAGTGACGATCACACAGTAATTACGGCGATAGTACCGGCCACGGCCGCCAAGGCCGGTCTGATCGCCTGCCACGGGTGCGGCCTGCTCTGCCGTCGGCCGCCGGAGGACCACGCCCAACGCATGAACTGCCCGCGCTGCGGCGGCCCCCTGCACCTGCGCAAACCCAATAGCCTGGCCCGCACCCGGGCCCTCCTGATCGCGGCCATCGTTTTTTACATTCCGGCCAATGTACTGCCGGTCACCCACAGCACCTACCTCGGCAGCACCCAGTCCGACACCATTCTCAGCGGTGTTTACTACTTCATGACTTCGGGCAGCTGGCACATCGCCCTGATCATTTTCGTGGCCAGTATCGTCGTGCCGGCCCTTAAAATTGTGGCACTCTCGTTTCTATTGATCTCCGTCCGGCTCTGCTCCGCGTGGCGGCCGGAAGAGCGCACTCGGCTCTACCACCTCACCGAACTCATCGGCCGCTGGTCCATGGTGGATGTCTTTGTGGTCACCGTCATGGTGGCGCTCTTGAAATTGGGCGCCCTGGCCAACATCGAAGCCGGCTGGGGCGTCGCCTATTTCGGTGCCGTGGTGGTGCTCACCATGTTCGCCGCCAACAGTTTCGACCCGCGTTTGATCTGGGATGCACTGGAGAACCATCGATGACCGAAGATCATCCATTTGAAGAAGCGATCCCCGCGGACGTGCCCCACGCCGTGGTACATCCGTCCAGGCGCTTCGGCCTGGTCTGGCTGATCCCGCTACTGGCGGCCCTGATCGGTCTGTGGCTGGCCGTCAAGGCCATCACCGAAGCCGGCCCCACCATCACCATCACCTTCAAATCCGCCGAAGGGTTGGAGGCCGGCAAGACCCGCATCAAATACAAAGACGTGGAGATCGGCAAGGTGGCCTCCATCCGCCTGAGCCGCGATCTGACCCAAGTGACGGTCACCGCCACCCTGGCCAAGGATATGGAAGATTTTTTAACCGAAAATACGCGCTTCTGGGTGGTCCGCGCCCGGGTGGCCGCCGGCGAGGTATCGGGCTTGAGCACGCTTTTCTCCGGCGCCTATATCGGCTTCGACCCAGGCACCTCCGGAGAGTCGGCCGATAGCTTCGTGGGGTTGGAAAACCCGCCGTCGGTCACCATCGATACGCCGGGCAGCCAGTTCAAACTACGCGCCAAACGCTTGGGGTCGCTCGACATCGGCTCGCCCGTGTACTACCGGCAGATCAGGGTCGGCCAGGTGGTCGGCTACGCCATGACCGCCGACGGGTCGGCCGTGGAAATCCAGATCTTCGTCCAGGCGCCGCACAACGCCCAGGTGCGCCAGAACACGCGCTTCTGGGAGACCAGCGGATTGAACGTGACCCTCGATACCGCGGGTGTGCGCATCGATACCGAGTCGGTGATGAGCATGCTCATCGGCGGCATCGGCTTTGAAACGCCGTCGAACCAACCCCCGGGCGAGCAGGCGGCCCAGGAACACACCTTTACCTTATATGAGAGCCGCGACCGGACCGAAGAACCGGTCTATACCCAACGCTACTATATGCTCGCCTATTTCGATGAAAGCGTACGTGGTCTGAACAAGGGCGCGCCGGTGGAGTTCAGAGGCATCAAAGTGGGCCAGGTGATCGACGTGCGCCTGGAGTTCGACGAGAAGAAATTGGTCTTTCGCATCCCGGTACTCATGGCCATCGAACCCGAGCGCATCGCTGTCCGGGGTGATTTGAAAAACAACCGCGCCGAACTGATCTCCAACCTGGTGGCCAAAGGCTTGCGCGCCCAGCTGCGCACCGGCGTACTGCTCACCGGCCAGCTCTATGTGAACCTGAGCATGTTTCCCGAAGCGCCGGCCAAAACCTTGGTACACAGCGGCCCGTATCCGGTGATTCCCACCATCCCCGGTGCCGCCGAAGAGATCACCGCGGGTATCGCCAGCTTTGTCGGCCGCCTGGAAAAACTACCTGTGGAGCAAATCGGCAACGAATTGAACGACAGCCTGCACCACATCAACCAACTGGTCGGCTCCCAGGATTTCGTCGCCGCGGTGACCGCTCTGCGCCAGAGCCTGGATCAACTGCAACAGTTCACCACAACCCTCAACAACACCTCGGCCCCGCAGATCAACGCGGCCCTGGAACAGTTGCGTCAGGTGCTGGCCCGCACCGAAAAAACCATTGCCTCGGCCGACGGTCTGATCAGCGGCCATGCCCCGCTCACCTACGACTTGCAACAGATGATGCAAGAAATGGCCAAGGCCGGACGCGCTATCTCGGTTCTGGCCGACTACCTGCAACGCCATCCGGAAGCCCTGGTTTTCGGGAAAGGAGCCCCCGCACCATGACCTTGCATCCCGGCCTTCGCCGCCTCTTCATCGTTCTATCGGCCGCGCTGTTCGTCGCCTGCGGCACCACCTCGTCTTCCGTCTCGTTTTACAGCCTCAGCTCCCTGTTTGCCGAACCGACAACGCCTCTGCCGGAAACCGCCCGGCCGGCCATCGGCATCGCGCCGGTGGTGCTGCCCGACTACCTGGACCGACCCCAGATCGTCACGCGCACCGCGCCCAACCAGATGCGCATCGACGAATACCACCGCTGGGCCGGCCAACTCAAAGACGAGCTCTCCCGCGTGCTGGCGGAAAACCTCATGGTGCTCACCGGGTCGCGCACCATCGACCGCGCGCCCTGGGCACCGGGTTTTACGCCCGAGCTGATCCTGTCGGTCGAGCTGACCACCTTCGAAGCCTTTCCCGATGGCAAGGTGCGTCTGATCGGTGTGGTCGCCATCGCCGACCCGAGCCGCGCGGCCCAACCCGCCACCTGGAACGTCGACCTGGAAGAACAGGCGGCCGGCCGCGATTACGCCGACCTGGCGGCGGCCCAAAGCCGGCTGCTGGCGACCCTCAGCCGCCAGATCAGCGCCGCCATCGCCCGGCGCCCCTGACGGCCCGGCCTTCGCCACCGTCGCTTACCTGTTGGCACCCATACAACTTGATGTATTGAAAGGAATAGAAATGGAAATGGTCTACAAGAATGAAAAACCGTTATTTATTCTCGCACTGATTATTTCGCTGACCTTTTGGTTCTTCCTGGTGGTCGGCACCGTGGGCATTGCCCTGTTCTACGCGTTGATCTTCTATGTCGCCTACCTGTTTGCCCAATCCGGGTTCATTTCGCACATCAAGGGCACCGGCGTCAAAGTCTCGACCACCCAATACCCCGACTTGCATGAACGCCTGATGGCGTGCTGCAAGAAGATCGGTTTGGATCAGACGCCTGATTGCTATGTGCTACGCACCGATGTGTTCAATGCCCTGGCCACCCGGTTTCGCGGCCGGCATTTCATCGTGCTCTTCAGCGACGTGGTCGATACTCTCAAGGAGGATCCCGAGGCGCTCAATTTCTACATCGGTCACGAAATCGGCCACATTCACCGCAAGCATTTGACCTGGGGCGTGTGGCTTGCGCCGGCTAAAATACTGCCGCTGCTGGGCGCCGCCTACTCGCGGGCATGCGAATACACCTGCGATCGCTATGGCCTGGCCTGCTGTGAATCTCCCGTGGCCGCCCAGAGAGGATTGGTCGCCATCGGCGCCGGCAGCACGCGCTTTGCAACTACCAATATCGACGGCTATATCGGTCAAAGCGCGGAGACCAATGGATTCTGGATGTCCTTTCACGAATTGTGCGGCGGCTATCCGTGGCTCGTGAAGCGCGCCGCTGCAGTAAAGATGTTGGCCGAAGGCAAAGAACCGTTGCATCCCGGCCGCAATCCCATCGCTTGGATGTTCGCCTGCTGCGTGCCCAACGCCGGCGTGGGCGGCGCAGGCTCGTTGATCATCGTGGCCGCCATCATCGGCATCCTGGCCGCGGTGGCGGTGCCCATCTACACGCAGTACCAGCAGCGCGCCATGTTTGGCGCCGCCATGGAGCAGACCGAAGAGGAGATGCTCGGCGACTCCGATGAAGCCGCCGAAGCGGAAGCCGGTTTAGAGGAAGCAGAGAACGATGAGAACTACTCCACCCAAATGGCGCTGGTAGCGCTCGAGGTGGCAACCGTACGGGGCGTCGTGCAAGAGTTCTTTGCGGCCAACAAGCGCCTGCCCGCCAGCACCGCCGAGCTCAGCGAGGCCCTGCCGGGCGGCAGTACTTCGGAGCTGTCCACCGTAACGCTGCAAAAGAGCGGTTACGTGTCCATCGCCTTCAGCGCCGGCGAATTGAACGGCCGCTCTTTGCTGCTGGTTCCCACGGTCGAAGCAGAGGCGCTCTCTTGGACATGCCAAAGCGAAAGCTTCGACGAAGTAGAACTATCGGTCGTGTGCGCCGACGAATAGCGCCATGGTCTCGCGGTGTATAACTATTTGCCGGCTGTAGAGTGAAGCGCCTGCGCAGGGGGATAGCTATGTTAGCAAACAAGTATCGTACCGTCTTACTGGCAATTGTATTGATCTTTTGGGCCTGGTCTGGAATCGAGCCTCATGATACCCGCCTTACCTGGGTCCTGGAAACGCTTCCGTTCATGATTGCTTTGCCCGTTATGCTACTGACGGCCAAAAAATTCCCTCTGACGAATTTGACCTATACCCTGATCGCCATCCACGCCATGATCCTCATGTTGGGTGGCCACTACTCTTACGCCAAAGTGCCGTTAGGCTTCTGGCTGCAGGATTGGCTGGGCTGGACGCGCAACAATTACGACAAGATCGGACACCTTATGCAGGGGTTTGGTCCGGCCATCTATACACGCGAAATTTTAGCGCGAACCTCTCCGCTCAGCCGGGGCAAGTGGCTTGGCTTTATATCCATCGCCATACCCCTGGCTTTTTCAGCTCTCTACGAGATAGTTGAATGGTTGGCTTCCCTTTCAAACCCGACCGATACCGAAGCCTTTCTGGGAACCCAGGGGTACATCTGGGACACGCAAAGCGATATGTTTTTGTGTCTGCTCGGCTCGCTTATTGCGCTCATCTTGCTGACGAAATTGCACAATAGATATCTACTAAAAATTGATGCCGAATAAGGAGGGGT
>JBAQGR010000681.1:0-4132 GCA_049287895.1 Desulfatitalea sp. | reverse complement strand
CCAGGTTCGTTCAAAATGGGGTCGCTTTCTTTTTGTCTGGGGAAGCGGCCGCAGTTGCACCTGCCGCCGCCAGGTTATGATTTTTGATCAATATAATCTATAGCTGCCGGGTCGTAAATAAGCTTTTTCTAAAAAGAGGGCAGCTTGACACGACGGCAGATGGTGGTGAGCTTATCCATACGTACAGCGCATAGGAGTTGGATCGATTCAGCCTTGTTCGCCGTGTTGGATGTATCCGCGGTCAAACGCCCCGAGAATCCGCGATCATTGCCCCTCTTCCATCCACTCGCCCGAGTACCGGCTTCCACACGCAGCGCACAAATGAGGAGGTCCAGGAGCGTGGCTATGGAAGCGAGCGGCGAAACTCTCACTGTCCTCACCGGCATCAAACCCACGGGCCGGCCCCATCTGGGCAACTATCTGGGAAGCATCCGGCCGGCCCTGGCGCTGGCCGAGCGCCACAAGGCGTTCTACTTCGTGGCCGACGGCCATGCGCTGACCACCCTGCGGGCACCGGAACAACTGGCCCAATGGATCGATGAGGTGGCGGCCACCTGGCTGGCGTTGGGCCTGGACCCGGCGCGGGTCGTTTTCTACCGCCAGTCGGCGGTGCCCGAGATCTTCGCGCTGATGTGGCTCCTGGCCTGCACCACGGGCAAAGGGGTGCTCGATCGGGCCCATGCTTACAAGGCGGCCGTGGAGGTCAACCAGGCCAATGGGCGCGATGCGGACGCCGATGTCCACATGGGCCTTTACAGCTATCCGCTGCTGATGGCGGCCGACATCCTGGCCATGGACGCGGATTGGGTGCCTGTGGGCCGCGACCAGCAGCAGCACGTGGAGATGGCCCGCGACATGGCCGCGGCTTTCAACCGCGCCTTCGGAGAGGTGTTGAAGATGCCGGCGGCCCTGATCCAGGCGGATGTGCCCACTCTGCCCGGCGTGGACGGCCGCAAGATGAGCAAATCCTACGGCAACGAGATCCCGGTGTTCGGCACGCCGGACGAGATCAAACGCCGGGTGATGCGCATCGTCACCGACAGCCGGCGGCCCGAGGAGCCCAAGGACCCGGAACAGTGCCACATCTTTGCGCTCTACCGCCATTTTGCGCCCGTAGAGGCGGTGGCGCGCATGCGCGAGAAATATCGAATGGGCGGTTTGGCCTACCGGGAGGCCAAGGAGTCCCTGGCGGAGGTTCTGGAAACCCGCTTCAGGGAGGCGCGCGAACGCTTTGCGGCCCTGTTGGCCGACCGGGCGCAACTGGCGCGTACGCTGGATACGGGCACCGCCACGGCCCGCGCCAAGGCCCGACAGACGTTGGCCCGGGTGTATCGGGCCGTGGGCCTGGCGCGACCGGAATATTCCGCACCGGTTACAACTACAATGACGGCCGCCGGCAACGCGGCGCGCGGTCTGTATACATAGAAGGAGAAACCGCATGAACGGCAATGTCACCCATCAATTGATCGCGGCCCATCGGCTCGAGGGCCGCATGCAGGCCGGCGAGGAGATCGGCCTGCGCATGGACCAGACCCTGACCCAGGATGCCACCGGCACCATGGTGATGCTCGAGTTCGAGGCCATGCAGGTGGGCCGCGTGGCCACCGAGCTTTCGGCCCAGTACGTGGACCACAACCTGCTGCAGACCGACTACCGCAACGCCGACGACCATCTGTTCCTGCGCAGCACCTGCCGCCGGTTCGGCGTTTGGTACAGCCGGCCGGGAAACGGCGTCAGCCACCCGGTGCACATGGAGCGTTTCGGCATCCCCGGCAAGACCCTCATCGGTTCGGACAGCCACACCCCGGCGGCCGGTGGACTCGGTATGCTGGCCGTGGGCGCCGGCGGCCTGGAGGTGGCCATGGCCATGGCCGGGGAACCCATGTACATCCGCATGCCCACCGTGCTGGGGGTCCGCCTGACCGGGCGGCTGCCCGAATGGGTCAGCGCCAAGGATGTGATCCTGGAGATGCTGCGCCGCCACGGTGTGGACGGCGGACGGGGTAAAATCATCGAATACTTCGGACCGGGACTGGCGCACCTGTCGGCCATGGATCGCCACGTAATCGCCAACATGGGCACCGAGATGGGGGCCACCAGCACCGTTTTCCCGTCGGACGAAGTGACCTTGCGCTTCCTCAAGGCCCAGGGCCGGGAGCAGGATTGGCGGGCCATCGCGGCCGACCCGGACGCCGCCTATGACGAGACCGAAGAGATCGATTTGAGCCGCCTGGAGCCGCTCATCGCCCTGCCCAGCAGTCCGGGCAACGTGGTGCCGGTGCGCCAGGTGGTCGGGCGACCGATCTACCAGGCCTACATCGGATCGTCGGCCAATCCGGGGTTGCGCGACTTTGCCGTGCCGGCCTTGATGGTGGCCGGCCGCCAGATCCCCGACCATGTCTCCTTTGACGTCAATCCCACCTCGCGTCAGCTCATCGAAAACATGATCGGCCTGGGGTTGATGGAACACCTGATCCAGGCCGGGGCGCGCTTTCACCAGGCCGGCTGCAACGGCTGCATCGGCATGGGCCAGGCCCCGGCCACCGGCAAGATCAGCCTGCGCACCGTGCCGCGCAACTTTCCGGGCCGTTCGGGCACGGTGGAGGACCAGGTCTACCTGTGCAGCCCGGAAACCGCCACGGCCTCGGCCCTCACCGGCGTGATCACCGATCCGCGCAGCCTGGATATGCCCTATCCGCGGTTTCAGGAGCCCGAGCGCCAGAAGCTCCACACCGCGCTCTTGGTGGCACCCGTTGCGGAACAGGCCGCCACGGAGCTGGAAAAGGGCCCCAACATCCAGCCCCTGCCCGAATTCGGCCCACTGCCGGACCGCCTGGAAGGACCGGTGCTGCTGAAGATGGGCGACAATATCTCCACCGACGAGATTATGCCCGCGGGCGCTGAAGTGCTGCCCTATCGCAGCAACATCCCCGAAATCAGCCGCTTTGCCTTCAGCCGCTTGGATGCCCGATACTACGAACGGGCCATGCGGCACCAGGCGGGCGGATCTTTTGTGGTGGCTGGAGAGAACTACGGCCAGGGCTCCAGCCGCGAGCACGCGGCCCTGGCGCCGCGCTACCTGGGGCTGCGGGCGGTAATCGCCAAGAGCTTTGCCCGCATCCATGCCCAGAACCTGGTCAATTTCGGCATTTTGCCCCTGGTTTTCGAAAACCCCGCGGATTGGCAGCGCATCGCGCCCGAAGATTTATTGCGGATGGATGAGTTGTCGGCAACCCTGCAGGCCGGCCGACCGCTGCGCATCCACAATCTGACTCAACAGACGACATTCACGGCGACGTACACCCTGAGTGTGCGACAGCTGCATGTGCTGCTGGCCGGCGGGCTGATCAATAAGATGCGCCAACGCTAAGATACGCCAACGGCGCGGCAAGCAGGGCTGAAACCGCCGCCATGGCGGGCATGCGGTCGTCGGGGAGGTGACTATGGAGATCAAAACCATCTTGTGGCCCACGGATCTATCGGCCCCATCGCTCAAGGCCGGTCCCCATGTGGTGGCCCTGGCCCAAAAGCATGACGCGGCCGTAGTGTTGCTCTATGTAGCCGTGGATTTGTGCCGGATGTTTCCGGCCTATGGCAATTATCCCAGCGTGGAGTTGCTCAACAATTTCCGCGATTGGGAGATCGGCAAGGCGCGCAAGCGTTTGGAACAACTGTGCGACGAAGAGCTCAAGGCGTGCCCCTACCTGCGCTTGCGCCTGGTGAGCGGCGAGCCGGCCGAAGAGATTCTAAAGATGGCCGAGCGGGAAGGGGCCGACCTGATCGTGCTGAGCCGCCGCGGCGAAGGCCGTGACAGCGGCTTTGGCCATATCGCCCGGCAGGTGATCGAAGCGGCCACCATACCGGTGCAGATCCTTACCCCATGACACCGGCGGCGGGAGCCGCCGGGTAACAGGTCGCCGGACGCGGCGAGCCAGGAGAAAGAAGAAAGGATACGACCATGAACGATAACCAGGAAAAGCAAATCTCGTGCACCATGCGCGAGGCGGATACGGAAGGACATCCCGATCTGTGTTGTTGCAAAGCAGTGGATGACGACGGCGGCTATGAGGATCTATGTCTGGAGCCACCGGAGGCGTGTTGCTGTTGCTGATTGGAAATGCCGCTTCCGGCC
>JBAQGR010000680.1:0-2353 GCA_049287895.1 Desulfatitalea sp. | reverse complement strand
GCTTTATACCGGGCCGTTCTATGAAATCACCCACGCACGCGACGCGGATCTCACCCGCCAGCGAGCGGGATGGTTTGAATACTGGGTGCCGGTGGATCATTTCTGGGGCATGCAGCGCCCCCGCATTTACTCCATGGCCGCATACAACCTCCAGGACCCCAACCGCCGTGGAGAGATTTACCTGGTTCTGGGTTTCGGCATGGATTTCGATTTGAAATAGAACATATAGGCACATCATTTCAGTGCCAATATTGCAATGTCACCTCCATTGTTGTGGTGACATCATAATGCTTAGACGTTTTGACGTCAGTGGCAAGAATGCTCAAGTGAATTGATCACTGCTTTTTAGTTTTCATCAACCCTCTTGCCTGGAGAGCTTCTTCAAGAAGCCGCCTTATCATCCAGCCCAGGGTAAGGCTTCGGCTCACGAGTCAGGGCCTCGTTTGGGCATACCTGTCCCCTCGGCCCGTGCATCCGATTGCTCTTTTGCCTTCTATCCGTTTGCAAACTGCCAGCTCCTTGGCCTGATAGCGTGCCGGCCGGCCCTACTCTTTTTCCTCCCGTATGCCGCACAAATGCTTGGCCCGGCGCTGCTTCTCTTTCAGGTTCACCAGGCGCGCAATCATGATGCGCTGGGCCTGGGGCGATCCGGCGCCGTGCATGGACTCGGTGAGGTAGCCCACCGCTTGGGCGCCCAGGGTCATGGCTTCGATGAGCCTCAGGATGCGCATGCGGTCTTCGGTGGCGACACCGGATTTGGCGCGGTAGTACTTCTCCATGAGCGGCCCGGTTTCCGGCGAACGGAAATCAGCTTCCGAGGGCAGGGTCACCATGAGGCCGCCGGCGATGTCCTGGGCGATGCGCGCGATGGTATAGGGGAACTGCGTGATGTTGTGCTTGAAGACATTGGCCTTGAGGGCATCGACGATAAAGGTGCCGCAGGGCTCGGCATGGCCTTCGTAGGCGCAGGCCAGGGTGCCGCAGAAGAGCGATTCGTTCAGATGGTTCATTTCCACGATCTTGTCCTTGACGTGGGACGCGCCGGCCACGCCGTTGTACTCGGCGATGGTCTGGGTGGCGCCGATGAGCACGTCGCCCACGCCCACCTTGCAGGCATAGCTCTGGCGATGGTAAGCGGTGAACTTTTCCACCAGCGGCCCGGTGAACTCGTACTCCTTGTACATGAAGACCTGCTCCCAGGGCACGAAGACATCGTCGAAGATCATCAGGGCTTCGTGGCCGCCGTAGTAAAGGTTGCCCATGTCCATGGGGTGGCCTTCGCGCTTGCGCGTGTCGCAGGATTGGCGGCCCATGATGTAGGTAATGCCGGGGGTGTCGGCCGGCGTGGCGAAGGCGACCGCATACGCCTGGTCCGCTTCGCGCATGGTGGCCGTGGGCATGACGACGATCTGGTGGGAGTTGAGGGCCCCGGTCTGGTGCGCCTTGGCGCCGCGCACGACAATGCCGTCCGGGCGCTCCCGCACCACCCGCAGATACATGTCCGGATCGGCCTGCTGGTGGGGCGCCAGGGAGCGGTCGCCCTTGGGGTCGGTCATGGCGCCGTCGCACACCAGGTCGTTCTCCTGAACATGGGCCAGGAATTTGAGAAACCGCGCGTTGTAAGGCGTGCCCTTGGCCTGGTCGATGGCGTGGGTGATGATGGACAGAGTGTTGAGGGCATCCATGCCCACGCAGCGCTGGAAGCAGCAGCCGGTGTGCGCCCCGAGCAGGCGGCCCATTTTGGATTTGAGCACCAGGTCGCGGCTGCTTTGGAAGATGTGCGTGAAGCGATTGATCTTCTTTCCGGAAATATGCGAGACGGCGGTCATGGTCTCTTCGAATTCGGGGCGCTGGGCCATCTCGTAGGTCTTGGCCACCGCGTTGCGCGACGGCCGGATGATGGGATCGGCGCCGATGGCCGTGATCTTCCTGCCGAACATGTAGACCGACAGGTTCAGCTTATCCAGACTCTCTTCGTACTGCTCGGGGGTCATCATGGCTCTTCTCCTTCGCGCCTGCGCAGCGCTTTGCAAGCCGCGGATGGGATCGGATGGACGGGGCGACGGTAAATGCGTTTCAAGAGAAAAGAAACGAAGTGCTGCTGACAACACGAATGGAGTATACAGGGCCGCAGCGCAACGGTAAAGGGCCTAATGCCGCATCGGCGCGCGCCGCCGCCTTTCCCGGCCGGAGCGTACCCGGACGAAAGCACTTGACACCTATGGGTAAAATGACAATAACCGAGCAGAAACACCTCTCGCACAAATGGAAAGAGACTGGAGGGCACGCTTCATGCGGACGCATCGCATCGGACGCCAGGCGCTTTTGTGTCTGCTGGTTTTCGGCATCTGTC
>JBAQGR010000679.1:0-5475 GCA_049287895.1 Desulfatitalea sp. | reverse complement strand
ATCCCCAGTTGTCGATTGATGCGCCTGACACCTTCGAAAACGACTGAGAGGGCCATGGGAAAGTTGAAGTCATCATCCATGGCGCTGCAGAATCGCGCCCACAAGCTGCCTTGGTGCATTCCGGTTTTTGTTGGAGTGGTGGCCGGCTCCGAAAACCGCGAAAAAAAGCGATGAAGCCGGGCAAGGCTCTTGCCTGCTGTATGAATTGAATGGTGCGAGAATTCAATGGGGCGCCCATAGCGCTTTGAAAGCAAAAACAGCCGCAAGACCTCCGGGGTGTATATATCCAGCAATTCATTCAGCGTCTGGCTGTTTGCCAGAGACCTGGACATTTTTTCACCATGGATATGGACCAGTCCGTTATGCACCCAATAATTGGCCGGGTTTTTCCCGGATATGCTTTCCGACTGGGCGATTTCATTTTCATGGTGGGGGAAGATCAAATCCGTCCCGCCGCCATGGATATCGAAAACCTCGCCCAGCAATCCGGTGCTCATGGCCGAGCACTCGATGTGCCAGCCGGGCCGGCCGGGTCCCCAAGGGCTGGGCCATGAAGGTTCCTGCGATTTGCTTGCCTTCCATAGGGCAAAATCGGCGGGATGCTTTTTATCTGTTTCAGCCGGGGCCATGTTTTCTTCGGATACTATTGGGATGGTCCGGCCCGACAACTTTCCGTAACCATCGAAAGATTCCACTGAAAAGTACACATTGCCGCTGGCCCGGTAGGCATGGCCGCTGAGGATCAGCCTTGAGATGAAATCATGAATGGGAAAAATAAAATCAGTGGCTTTGGGTTCCGCGTCGGGACCCAGAACGTTCAGACGCCCCATGGCCCGATGATAGCGGTGGAGAAAATGAGCGCTTAGATTTTGATAATTCCGGTTTTGCCTGCAAGCCCTTTCAATGATCTTATCGTCGATGTCCGTGACATTGCGGACGCAGGTGACTGAGTATCCTTTAGCCTTCAGGTAGCGCCGGATGACATCATAGATCACCGCTGAGCGGGCGTGACCCAGATGGGGTTCGTCATATACGGTAGGGCCGCATACATAAATACCAACCTTACCTGGAACGATCGGTATGAAAGGCTCCTTGGCGCGGGTCAGGGTATTGAAAATGCAAATCGCCATCAAGGGCCGTCCTTTTTCAGGTAGTGTTTGTTTTCCCGGCGTACGGTGAATTCGATTTGATTCAGATAATCCAGTACATAGGCCCCGCCCGAGCGCCCATACCCGAATAGTTCCTTGCAGTCGCTCAGAGAAATAAATTCTCTGTCCGCGATGGCCCGGGCCACCCTTTTTTTGATCTCCGCGATCGCTTGCAGGGATAAAAAACGCCCGTCGTCTAGCCGTACAATTCTTTTTTGCGAATACAAAAATTTGAACAGCCTGGCGGCTTTCGCTTGGCTGTATTGCGACTGGTGATGTTTCCAGAAGAATTCGGGGCTGATGGGCGAAAGTCCCGAAGCATGCATGTAACTCAATAAATGGGAAAGCAGGGATTCTTGCTGAGCATCCAATGATGGCTCGTTCTGGGCCAGGCGATAGCCTCCGTCCAGGCGAGCAATTACACCGTCCTTGCACAGCGTCTCGGCGATGAAGTAAAGCAAGGCATCCTCAACACGGCAATCTATGTGTTCGGCCACTTCGGACAGAGTGACATCTTTTTTTAGCGGGTCTTTTAAGAAGGCTTCCGTGATAACCGTCTTGAATTGTTTTTCAAGGGTTGCGAGATGACTCTTCTTGATGGCGCCATGGCCTTTAAGATAAAGTAATTCCCCTTTTTGCACTTTGGAATTGATGGTTCGTTCGAACACCGATGGTGGCCACCCTGTTTTAACGGAAAGCACCTTTGCGGTGATCAGGCTGCTGCTTGCATGCTCAAACAAAGCCTCAACATATGTGTCCACATCCGCTTTTTGAAGTGCCGTCAATAGCGGAAGAACGGATTCGATTTTGACTATCCGGAATTTTTCACGAGGGATCTCCAAGACGCGGCCGCCCGCAATCACCGTGTTGATGTTCAGAAGGGAAATCACGAGCGCATCCTGGGGCAGGGTGGCCACTGGTTTAAACAATCGGATTTGAACCAGGCCGGAATCCCCCGGTTCAAGGTGATCACCGTTCATAAAAACAACCATAGCGGTGGTCATGGAGGTGCCCAGGTAGACTTTGATTTTCTGCCGGTTCTTGATCCCCTTTTTAGCCCCCGGCAAAACCCGGATCTCCGCATTGAGCAAATGGGTCGGCGCAATGGCCCCAGGTGCTGCCAGGCTCATACCGCGGAGTACATCGCCCAAAGGGAGTCGATGCAGATTGATACCGATTCTTTGACCGGCCACGGCGTGGTCAACAGAGCAGGCGTGAATTTGCAGCGAACGTACACGAGTTTTGATCCCAGCGGGCAAAAGTTCGATTTCGTCATTGCAGCCTATTTTTCCGGAGGCCAGAGTGCCGCTAACAACCGTGCCGTGTCCGGGAATGCTCCTGACCTGGTCGATCCATAGACGGAACGGCCTATCCGTTTTCTTTATCGGCAGGCAGGCCAAGGCGCTATCGATTCCTTTTATGATGTCTGAGCAGAGTTCCGGTCTTGTAGGCGTGAATTTGAAAATGGGGGAGTTGTAGAGAAGTGTACTACTGAGCAGTTCGCTTACTTCCATCTCGGCCAATTCAAGCGTCTCCTCATCCACCAGATCGATCTTGGTCAACACCACCACTCCCAACGCGACTTTAAAAAATTTTAAAATTTCCAAGTGCTCACGGGTTTGGAGCATGACGCCATCGTTGGCCGCAACCACCAGAATAGCCATGTCGACGCTGTTTAAACCCCGGATAGTGTTTTTAAGGAAATCGGTGTGGCCGGGCACATCGATCAGGGCGACACTGTGCCCATCGGGCAGCTTCAATTCGGCCACGCTGGCCTCAATGGAAAGCCCACGGGCCTTCTCTTCGGCCCTGCGGTCCGTATCAATACCGGTCAGGGTTCTGACCAGGGTGGTTTTGCCGTGGTCCACATGCCCGGCGACACCGATGGTAAAGGCAGTATTCATCCAGTGTCCTTGCGAGAAATGGAAGGGGCAAGGGGAATCGAACCTCCTCCTCGTTGATTAGACGAGGCCGACGGTTTTGAAGACCGCGGGGTGCCCAGCACCATTGCCCCTTAAGTAGAACCGAAATCAAAGGTGGCTTCAGCCACCACCGCCATGGGCGCGCTATCCGCTGCCGCAGCCAAAGCCAGGTCAGCGGATTGGACTATCAGAAGTAAAACGTGAAATACAGGCGCTTGCCCGTTCTGGTCAAACGCTTGCCTCCTTTGATGTTTTAGCCACCGGGGCAATAGCAACCGCGCACGCCTTGTATTCGGCAGTCATGGTGATGGTGTCGTAGGCCGGGTTCGTCAGCCAGTTGGCGCACGCCTCGCGGAAGTGAAAGGCCATCCAGACCATGCCCTGGGGCACCTGGCCGGTGACATTGGCCTTGACTAGGATTTCACCGCGCCGGGAGCTGACCCGTATGACTTCATGGTGCGCGATGCCCAACGCCTTAGCGTCGGCCGGGGAGATGTCGGCGGTCTCTTCCCCCAGCAGATCGTTCAAGCCTTCACAACGGCCGGTCTGGGTACGGGTATGGTAGTGATACAGCCGCCGACCGGTGCTGAGCACCAGGGGGTATTTATCGTCGGGCACTTCGGCCGGCGGCGTCCATTCGCACGGTTTGAAGATGCCCAGGCCGCAGGTGAATTGGCCGTCCTTGTGCATGATGCGGGTGCCGGGATGATCTTCTTCCGGACAGGGCCACTGCAGGCCGTCGCCCTCCAGGCGGTGGTACTTAATGCCGGCAAAGGGCGGTGAGAGCACCGAGACCTCGTCGTCCCAGATCTCCCGGGCGCTGTCCGCGGCCCACTCGTGGCCAAAACGCCGGGCGATCTGTTTGAAGATCCACCAGTTGGGCTTGGCCGAGCCCGGCGGCACGCTGGCAGTGCGCACCCGGCTGATGCGCCGCTCGCAGTTGGCGAACGTTCCGTCGTTTTCGCTCCAGGCCGCCGCCGGCAGCACCACGTGGGCGAAGCGCGTGGTCTCGGTGGGGAAGATATCCTGGCACACGAGGAACTCGGCCGAAGCCAATTCGTGCTCCACCTTGCGGATATCCGGCTCCACGTTGGCCAAATTTTCACCGAAGATGTAGAACCCCCGGATCTTGCGGCTCACCAGGCCTTCGAGCATCTGGGGGGTCAACAGGCCGTTGGCATAGGGTAGCTGTTCCACGCCCCAGGCGCGTTCGAACTTCTCCCGGATGGCGGCCTCGCTCACCTTCTGGTAACCGGGGAGGACATTGGGCAGGGCCCCCATGTCGCAGGCCCCTTGAACGTTGTTCTGGCCGCGCAATGGGTTGACCCCGCCGCATTCGATTCCCACGTTGCCCAGCAGCATTTGCAGGTTGGCGATGCTCATGACGTTGTGGGTGCCGCAGGTGTGCTCGGTGATGCCCAGGGTGTAGCACACCATCACGGGCTTGACCGACGTCATGCGCCGGGCCACCTCCCGGATCATGGCGGCCGGCACGCCGCAGATCTCGGCCGCGTATTCAGGGGTGTAGCGCGCCACCGTGGCCGCCAGCTTGTCGAAATCCACGGTGCACGATTGGATGAATTTGCGGTCGTGCCACCCCTTTGCGATGATTACCTGCATCAGGGCATTCAAAAAGGCGATATCCGTGCCCACCCGGATGGGCACGTGCAGGTCGGCCATCTCGGCCAGCTTGTGGCGCCGGGGGTCCACCACGATCAGCGGCGCGCCTTTGATCACGGCGTTCTTGACGAAGGTGGCCGCCACTGGATGGGCCTCGGTCATGTTGGAGCCGATGGCCACAATCATCTTGGCCCGGGCCAGTTCGTTGAGGGAGTTGGTCATGGCCCCCGAACCGAAGGTGGCCGCCAGGCCGGCCACGCTGGGCGCGTGGCACGAGCGGGCGCAGTGGTCGATGTTGTTGGTTTTGAATACGGCCCGGAAGAGTTTCTGCATGTTGTAGGAGTCTTCGTTGATGCTCCGGGCGCAGCTCACGCCGGCCAGGGCGTCGGGGCCGCTCTCTTCGATGATCTGCTTGAACTTGGCGGCCACCAGATCCAGGGCCTCGTCCCAGGAGGCCGCGCGGAAGCCGTTCTTCTCCCGGATCAGGGGGGTCTTCAGGCGCTCTTCGGAGTAAATGAAGTCGTAACCGAAGCGGCCCTTGACGCACAAGCGGCCCTGGTTGGGCTCGGCCCCCGCAACGCCGGTCACCTTGATGATGCGGCCGTCCTGGACGTGCAGCATTTGCTGGCAGCCCACCCCGCAGTAGGGGCAAGTGGTACGCACGGTGCTCTCTTTCCACGGCCGCCACTGGTAGCGCGCCTTTTTCTCCACCAGGGCCCCCACCGGGCAAGCCTGGATGCACTCGCCGCAGAAGACGCAATCCGAATCCTTCAAGGTTCGGTCGT
>JBAQGR010000678.1:0-2501 GCA_049287895.1 Desulfatitalea sp. | reverse complement strand
CCCAGGGCGGCGAGCTGACCACCAATCTCAAGCTGCGGCGCGATTTCGTCCTGCAAAAACACGCCGTCGCCATCGAAGAGATCTATAGTCGAAGGGAAAGTGGAAAGTTGAAAGTGGCGGCATTGTGTCGATTGGATGGGGGTAGGTCATTCTCGTTTTACAAAATGCGACGGATTTTATAACGGAGCGCGGATGCGGCATTATTTTTTAACGGGCGGCACGGGGGTGGTGGGCAGCGCCTTTCTGCAAAGAATCGCGGCGCGGCAAGAGCGCGCAACCCTGCTGCTGCGGGCCGACACCCCGCGCCAGGCCGATGAGCGCCTTAGAGAGCTGCTCGCTTATTGCGCGGTCGCTCCCGAAGCCGGCCGGAAGATCGATGCAGTGGCCGGGGATCTCTACCGCCCGGGTCTGGGGCTGGTGGAACCAGCATATGCCCGCGTGGCCGATCAGTGCACCCACCTGGTGCACTGTGCCGGCAACGTGCACATGAATCTGCCCCTGGCCGAGGCGCGCCGGCAGACGCTGGCCATGACCACCGGCATTTTGGCGTTGCTGGAGGCCTCGCGCGCGGCGCGCAAGCTGGAGTTTGTCAGCACGGTGGGCGTGGCCGGTCATACGGCTGGAGAGATTCCCGAGCAATGGCTGGACCACGCGCGTGCGTTCCGCAACTCCTACGAAGCGGCCAAGGCCGAGGCCGAAATGCTACTCCGCGAGAAGATCACTGCAGGTCGGCCCATCACGGTCCATCGCCCCAGCATGGTGGTGGGAGATTCGCGCAGCGGCAAGACCAGCGGCTTCCAGGTGTTTTACTACCTGTGTGAGTTTTTAAGCGGCGCCCGCTCGTATGGATTTCTGCCGCATATGGACGGCATGCGTCTGGATATTGTTCCCGCGGATTACGTGGCCGCGGTTCTGGATTGGTCCGCCGCCCAGGAGGCGCGACCGGCGACGATCCTGCACCTCTGCTCGGGCAAAGAGGGCGCGCTGCCGCTCAAAGCCATGATCGGCGAGGTGCGGCGCGTGTTCAGCCGCTACGGCCGCCGCTTGCCCGCGGTCAAGATGCTACCCCTGCCGCTCTTCAATATGCTGCTGCGCCTGGTGCGCCCGTTGATCGCGCCCAAGGAGCGACGCGCCCTGGATGCCTTGCCCTTCTTTTTCGCCTACCTGAAAGAAACGCAGTACTTCGGCAACAGCGCCACGCGCGCGTTGCTGGGTGCGGACAACATCGATTTGCCCAAAGTGGAAGATTACTTCGAAAATGTTCTGGGCTATTACCTGACGGCCAAAGGGCACGGCTCCAAGAAGGCCTAACAGCCGTTTATTCACGGGGCTACCGGCCCGGCCGCCTTCTGGTCCAATACCTTGCGGATCGTCTCGGCCAAATCCTTCTTCACCAGCGGTTTGTAGGCAAAGGCGCGGATTCCGATTTGGGTTGCGATGGGGTCGGAAATTTTATTGCTGTAACCGGTGCAGAGAATCACCGGAATGCCGGGGCGGATGTGCATAAGCTCGACCGCCAGGTCGGCGCCGGTCATGTTGGGCATGGTCATGTCGGTGATCACCAGATCGAAATCATTGGGCCTGGATCGGAACAGCGCCAGGGCCTCGATGCTGCTGGTGCGCGTGGTGACCGTATAACCGAGCCTTTCCAGGGTCTGGGAGCCCATTTTGACAATGGCCAGTTCGTCGTCCACCAGCAGAACGCGTTCGTTGCCGCTGGCAACCTCTTGCGCCGGCTCGAGATCGGCGTCCGCGTCCACTTTTGCGACCGGGAAGAAGAGGCGGAATTTCGATCCTTTGCCGAGCTCGCTTTCCACGGTGATCTTGCCCTTGTAGCTTTCGACGATACCATGGACCATCGCCAGCCCCATGCCGGTCCCCTTGCCGGGCTCCTTGGTGGTGAAAAAGGGTTGGAAGATCATTTCGATGATGTCCGGTGCGATGCCGCTGCCGGTATCGGTCACGCTCAGTTCCACGTAGTCGCCGGGTTCGAGCGTGACCTGGTGGTGGGTGCCGTCCGGCGGGATGCGCACGTCGCTCAGCTCCACCGATAGCAGGCCACCGGTCTTTTCCATGGCGTGGGCCGCGTTGGTGCACAGGTTCATCAGAATCTGGTGGATCTGCGTCGGGGTTCCCAGGATGGTCGCCTTGCTGGCGAGGTTGTGGCGGATATCGATGGTCGAAGGCAACGAGGATCGGATCAGCCGAAGCGCCTCGCCGGCAAGCGCGCTGAGCTGGATCGGTTTGACGCGTTCGTCGGATTGACGGGCAAACGCCAGGATCTGCCGGACCAGATCCCGGGCCCGTTTTCCGGCGGTCAGAACCTCCCGCAGGTTGTCCTCCAGCAGCGATCCTCGGGTCGCGTCATCCAGGGCCAGTTCCGTATAACCGATGATCGAGGCGAGGATATTGTTGAAGTCGTGGGCGATGCCGCCGGCCAGCGTTCCGATGGCCTCCATTTTGTGGGCCTGGCGCAGCTCGGCCTCCATGCGTTTGAGTTC
>JBAQGR010000677.1:0-3149 GCA_049287895.1 Desulfatitalea sp. | reverse complement strand
TGAATTGAACCTCTGGCAACCCCTCTGAAAGGAAAAGTGATGAGCGACCTGGTAACCATTAAAATCGAAAACCATGTGGCCGATGTGCGGCTCAATCGCCCGGACAAATACAACGCCCTGAGCGCGGATATGTTCAAGGCCATCGTCGCGGCCGGCCAGGCCCTGGCCCAGGACACCAGCGTCCGTGCCGTGGTGCTCTCCGGCGAGGGCCGCGGATTTTGCGCCGGGCTCGATTTCCAGGGCTTTGTCGAAATGGGCGCGGGCCAGAAAGGCGGCATCAACTTGCTGCAACGCAGTGAAGGCCAGATCGGCAACAATGCCCAGATGCCCGGCATGATCTGGAAGCTGCTGCCGGTGCCGGTGATCGCCGCCTTGCACGGCGTGGCCTACGGCGGCGGCTTACAGATCGCCCTGGGCGCCGACATCCGCCTGGCGGCCCCCGATACCCGCCTTTCGGTGATGGAGATCAAATGGGGCATCATCCCGGACATGTCCATCACCCAGACCCTGCGCGACCTGGTGCGCATCGATGTGGCCAAGGAGCTGACCTTCTCGGGACGCATCGTATCTGCCGACGAAGCGGCGCGCCTGGGCCTGGTCACGCGGGTATGCGCCGATCCCTTGGCCGAAGCGCTCCAAATGGCGGCCGAGTTCGCGGCCAAAAATCCCCACGCCGTGGTGGCTGCCAAGCGACTGCTCGAAACCGCCTGGCACAGCGGCGCCGAAGAGGGGTTGCGGCTCGAAGAGTCGTTGCAGCGCACCTTAATCGGCACGCCCAACCAGGTCGAAGCAGTCACCGCCAATTTTGAAAAGCGCGCGCCCCATTTCAAAAACCGCGACGCATGATTTGGTAGTGTCCATCCAGAAATAGGCAAATTTGGTTGAGATCAAGGCGCGCGAAAAATTTAACCGCAGGCATATGGTTGATATTCCGAGGATTAAATTTTTCACGCAACGCCGATATCGGGCAAATTGGCCATTTGTGGATGGGCACTAGGTAGAGAGCTCCGCCCGACCGGCCTTTGCGTCTACTTCTTGCGCCGTGCGGCCAGCTCGGCCTGCAGGGCATCAATGCGCCGGTGGTTGTCTTCCGATCCGATATAGCTGCGGAAGAGCCACTCCTGCAAACGCATGGCGCCGTCCAGGTCCTGATCCAGGACCATGTTGCCCAGTTGTTTGGTCTCCTTCAGGCAGCCCCGGTCGTAGGCCGCCATTTGTTTTGCGATCGGATCCACCGAAGCGAGCAGTTGGCCTTCGGGGAACACCTTGCTCACATAGCCCATGCGTTCGGCCTCATGGGCATCGTAGATACGGCCGGTCAGGGCCACCTCTTTGGCCCGGCCCAAACCGATGATGCGCCACAGCGGATCCATGATGGGGGTCAGGGAGAGGGCGATCTCCCGCTGGCCGAACTTGGCCCGTTCCGAGGCGTAGCGGATGTCGCACATCAAGGTCAGATCGAAACCGCCGGCAATGGCCGCCCCGCCCACGGCGCAAATCACCGGCTGGGCGCAGAAGAGAATGGCGCGGTAGGCGCGGTGAAAAAGCGCGGTGTAGCTTTCGTTGGCGACCTTTTCCAGCTTGCGGATCTCGTTGAGGTCGAACCCGGCCGAAAAATAGCGCTCGCCGCCGGTCAGGACGATGACGTTGACCTCTTCCCGTCCGCCGAGCTCCGTGAACAAACCTTCGATTTCCACCAATACTTCCGGTGAAAGACTGTTGCCCTTGTCCGGGCGATGGATGGTGACGGTGGCCACTTTCGCGTCCACCGAGAGAAGCAGATGTCTGGTTTCCATGGGGTTGCTCCTTTTTATGATTTCTCGAGTTCTCTGGATTTATAAAAGATATTGAAAATCTTTTTTCCCTTTTCAGTCAAAAAAGCATTGTTCAGCATGTCGCCGACAAAATACATCACTTCGTCTATGGAGTAAGTATCATCCATGGACGTCAGATGCATCGCGACTTCATCGATAACAAGATTAAAATAGGCCAAAAGCGTCGGGTTGACCGGCCTGACGATGCCATTTTTGATGGCCCCTTGAATCTCTTTGATCAAATCTTCCATCATCTCTCGATATAAACGGGATAGACGGTCTTTGGCCCACGGGTCGCCGATGATAACGCCGGATCTTAACTGGTTAAGAATCTCTCCGATCTTGGGATAGTGGGCATAAAAAGTGTCGAACATGATCATGGATCTTCTGCTCAGATCCTTTTCGCCTTTCAGTGCCTCCTTGATCTCTCTTTTGAAATTCTTGACGACATATTCGATGGTTTCTACAAAGAGCTCTCTTTTATCCTTAAAATAGCGGTAAAAGGTTGGAGAAGATATTCCAACGGCTTTGGTGATGTCCCTGATCTTGGTTAAATAGTATCCTCGATGGGCATAGAGCCGCAACGTCGCTTCGATTATATCTTCTTTTTTCTTCTGACCTCTTTTGCTGGTTTTGCCAGTGCGCGTTTCCGTTTCAGCCCGACCGGGCTTTACCCAAGAGTAGCCTTCGCTCAACTTATGCTTGATGAAATCAAGCGGGATTCTGGATGTCTTGGCCGTCTTCAAATACTCGAGCTTGATCCTCTGAATGGCTTCCAGGCGTTTGACATGACTGTGGTTATAATCGGCCATGGTCTGCCCTGATTTGTTGGGACGGTGCAACAAGCCAAAATTCAAATAATGGTGAATTGTCGAGCGGGGAATACCCGTAATTGCTTCCAGTTCGCTGATCTTCATCTCTTTTTTGCCTGATCACGATTTGTTACCGCGGCCATCCGGATGAAAAGCCATTCGAGACCGCCGGACTATCAAGTAAATATTGTAAAGTAAAACTATAGAGCAAATATCTTACGAATGTAAATATTAGTTCTTATTTTTCAGGTGATTGGACCATTGTTCCATGCTTAAACCGGGTTTTGGCCATAGCCACATTTACTTTAATATCGAACCCTTATAAAATATCCGACCGTTAACGCGTTTTATATTTATGTTTGACAAGATTCTTCCTTTTTTGTCTAAAATGATGTTTGTCTTAACACAACATAACGTTGAAAGGATATAAAAGAAACCACTATAGCGACCTGCGGTCACTCAAAGGAGATGAATTCATGTTAAATACGGAACTTTGTAAATTGTTGAGCATCAAGTATCCTAT
>JBAQGR010000676.1:0-12688 GCA_049287895.1 Desulfatitalea sp. | reverse complement strand
TAGAAGATCCCCGGGAAAGAGCCTACCTGGAATCGCTGGTGATCAACAAGTATCAGCACGAAAGTCGTGATGAAATCATGATTCCCTCGCGGCTGGAAAAGCGTCTGATGCGCATCTATTTGAACCGCACCCACATTGAAGATCCCTATATGGTGGAAAAGGCCGAACGGAATCGGCGGGCCCTGGTCCTGCTCGATTCCGTTGAATTTCAACAGGCGCTGAATCATGTGGATGAGGCGGCGCTGAAGAATCCGCCCAAGACGCTGAACGATATCAAAACCCAAATCGCGTCCCTGGAGTTCCAGCGGTTGCTGTGCCTGGCCAATTCGCCGGAGTTATGGCAGACAGATAGAGCCCTTCCGCTAAAGGTGGAAGAGTATCTATCCCTTTTCGGCAAACGCATCGCCGGCGACGGCTTCAAACCGCTGCTCAACTTTTTGGGATTCGGCCGACAGCGTCCCGTCCAAAAACGCAAAATTCTGTGGATCGCCGATGAGGCCGGTGAAATTGTGGTGGATTTGGCCGTGATCCGGCTTTTGGTCTCCCATGGCCACAAGGTGATCATCGCCCTCAAGGACGGCCCCCTTTATACCAAAGCCGATATTATGGATATCCGTGATGATGCTTTGTTTCAAAGTGTTATGAGCCAAGCAGTCATCATCGAGGACCCGCGCCTGGGAAAAAACGATTTGGTGCGCACTTTGCGCAGCGATATCCCCATACTGGCGCTGTCGGACGGCACCAGTGAAAACCTGAACCTGGTATTGGTCTCCACCACCTTTGCACGTATATTTAAAGAGGTGGATGGCATCGTTTCCCGCGGCCTGGATCAGCGCCGGCGACTTTTCGAAACACGCTTCCAATTCACCCAGGATATATTCAGCATAGCACCAAGCGATGACGGCACGGTTTCCATCCTCTTCAAGGCGCGCCATCCCAAAGTCATCAAATTCTCCCATCATGATCTAGAGCGTAAGGCCAAAACCATCATCGACCAGATGAAAGCTGCCAAGGAAAAGGGCATGACCGTTATCTTCTACAGCGGCATCATCGGCTCAATTCCAGGCAAAATCAAAATGGCCAAGCACATTATGTCGGTCTTTGTGGATCATCTGAAGAAGCAGTCAGCCATGACCTTTATCATCAATCCGTCAGAGTACTACGAGCCGGGCATGGACGCCGACGATTTGATGTATATGTGGGAAATCGTTCAACGCAGCGGCCAGATCGATATCTGGCGCTTCCAGAGTTACGAAGATATCGTCACCGCTTTCCAGATCATGGACCAGAAAATCCCGCCCGAATGGGTCGGCAAGGATGCCACCTACAGCACCGGCTGCACCAAGGAGATGGCCATCGCCATCGATGTGCAGGATAGGCACCCGGAGATGCAGGTTATCGGTCCGGCCAAGGAGCGCTTCATGCGCCGTAAGGATTATGGCGTGGGCAAGATGTACGATAAGCGCTTGAAACCATCATGTTAAGGGCTTGAACGATTCTGATTTCATTGTCCGGTTTCGGTTGCACGCCGATGGTCCCCCCGGCGTCCGTTCGTGTTTATTTTGTTTGAAAACATATAAACCTTTGGTATAAAAGCTCTCACTGAACACCGGAAGAGGCAGATGGCCCTTCCCAGGAGGAAAAAGCAAGCCTTGGACGACCCCCACTTAGCAAGCTGGGCGACAATTTCAATAGCTCTGAAAAACACACCTGCCCTGGTATACCGGCAAATCGTGCCGCGTGCGATGGCCACGCCCGGCGAATATCGCACTCCGACTTCAGGAAGCGTTACGTCATGACCCAACAAGTCATTGCCTTAATAATACTGCTCGTGTTGTCGGGCTTTTTCTCATCCGCAGAGACCTCTCTGTTTTCCATCAGCCGCAGCAAAGCACGCTATCTCGCCAAGCAAAAAGGCAAGGCCAACCAATTGATCCACCGCATGAAAAGCAATCCCCACCGGTTGCTCACCACCGTCCTGATAGGGAACAACGTGGTCAATATCGCCGCATCGGCGCTGGCCACTCAACTGGCGTTGCAGCTTTTCCCCGACTTTGCCCTTGGCTTGGCCACCGGCGTGATGACTTTTTTAATCCTGGTCTTTGGCGAAGTGTTTCCCAAATCGGTGGCCACGAACAACAATTTGCTCATCGCCCGCGCCATTATATTCCCGCTCTATTGGTTCTCACTGATTTGCCGGCCCATTGTTTTTCTGCTGGACTTCATTCCCAAACTGACCGGCCGGATAAAAAAGGCGCCGTCGGTGACCGAAGAAGAGCTGATGAGTTTCGTGGAAGTGGTGCGGGAAGAAGGAGAAATCAAAGAGGAAGAGCAGAAGCTAATCCACCGCATCTTTGAGTTCGACGATACCAATGCATCCGAAATCATGACACCGCGGGCCGATATGTTCGTCATCGAGGCCGATGAGCCGCTGGATCTGCAAGCCATCGCCGAACAGGGCTTTACGCGTATCCCTGTCATCGAAAAAACGATTGATAACGTGGTCGGCATCCTGAATGTCAAAGATATTCTGACCCACCAGGCCAAACACAAAGAGTTGCCCGACGTGCGCCAGCTCATGCGGCCGCCCTATTTCGTTCCCGAGCACAAGAAGCTGGATTCGTTGATGAAACAGTTCAAGAAGCGCAAAAACCACATGGCCATCGTGGTGGATGAACATGGTGGCGTCTCCGGGCTCATCACTTTGGAGGACGCACTGGAAGAGTTGGTCGGTGAAATCAGGGATGAGACCGACAAGGAAGAACCCCTGATCGTCAAACGCAAGAACAAAGAGTGGGTCGTCATCGGCAAAGCCGACATTGACGAGGTCAATGAGGTGATCGGCATGAACATCCCCGATTCAGCCGAATATGACACTTTTTCCGGCTATGTCCTCGAACAGATCGGCCGCATCCCGAGTGAAAACGAAGAGTACTCCCTGGGCGATTTTCAGGTGGTCATCAAGTCCATGGACGGCAATCGGATCAAGGAGTTCATTGTCCGCCAGATCGAAAAAATCACGGCCGAAGCCCCCCTGCCCTCCTCGGATTGAATCGTGCGCCGATCCCCCTGAGGCAGGCCCACATGGGGATCGGCTTGGAAGCGCTACCCTTTAACGCGCTCCACATATAGTCCGGTACGGGTATCGATCCGGACCAGTTCACCCTCATTGACAAAGGGCGGCACCTGAATCACATGACCGGTTTCGAGGGTGACCGGTTTGGTGCTGCCGCTGGCCGTATCGCCTTTGGCCCATGGTTCGGCCTGGGTAATGCGCAGTTCGACAAAATTGGGCAACGTCAGGCCGATGGCCCGTCCTTGAAACATCAACACGTTGCAGACCGTGTTCTCCTTGAGCAGACTCTTGGCTTCGCCCACTTGATCGGCGGACAACATCTCCTGTTCGTAAGTCGAGTTGTTCATGAAGCAGTAGCTATCGCCGTCGTAGTAGAGGTACTCCATGGTAACCTCTTCCAAGTCGGCCGGCTTGAATTTCTCTCCGGAGCGGTAGGTTCGATCGAATTGGGCACCGGTGATCATATTCTTCAACTTGCATTTGTATAGGGCCTGGCCCTTGCCGGGCTTGACAAATTCGAATTGGACGATGACATACGGCTCGCCGTCGATTTCTATTTTCGATCCTTTGCGTAAATCGCCGCTTTCCAGCATTGTATCCTTCTCCTTTTAATCTTATTGCTGCGCTTGGCTGTTATCAATTCATTCGATCCGGACCGGCTGCTCGGGCGGCATCGACCAGCGCCCTGACCTTTTCCGGATCTTTTTTGAAGCGGATAGGGTTCCCATCGGCATCCAGGGCGTTGGTCCGGGTGCAGCTATCCACGCCCGCCGGCAGCACCTGCGCGATCGCATCGCGTGCATTCGACGGTCCTATACCGCCGGCCAGAACCACCGGGATGCGGCTGGCTTGTACCAAATCTCGAGCCACGGACCAATCGCAGATTTGACCGGTGATGCCCACAAAACCGGCGACCGGCTGATCTTCAAGGGATGCTTCTGGGGTACTCAAAATCAATGTATCGATGAGAAACCAGTCGCTGAACGGCTCGAACACCGCGGCCAGCGCCAACGACGGCACCCGGTCGCCCTGCCCCGTTTGGGCGATGGGGATGGAGCGCATGATCTGCACCTTGGGGAACCGGCGACGGATACTCTTCTGGCGTTCCAGGGCGGCGACTACCTTTGGGTTGTCGTTGACCGCTAACGTTTCGCAAAAGTGGATAATATCGGGCTGGTAATAGTCTATGGCCTGGGCAATGCGATCCGTGTCGTGAAAGAGCGGAATCAAGCTGCTCTTGCGCCCGGCCGCCCGAACGGCCGATACCGTTTCTCTCAAAGCGGGATCTTGCCATCGTTCCGCCGAGAGCAGGACGCTGCCCACATGGTCCACGCCCAACCCGATGACGAGTTGTGCTTCGGCGGGTGTTTGAATTTCATAAACCTGGACAATCATCTATTAGATCTTCTGTTATGCGTTTTCCATCAGCGCATTTTTCCATTCCGAATACGCTGGCAGCGCCTTGCCCGATCTCTCACGGGCAGAAAAAACATTGACTTTTTTCGCCGTCTCTAACATATTCATTCTGTTTTCGCAAACCGTTTAACTACTTTTCTTCATTGCATATAATGCGAAAAGGCGGCTCATGATCCTGATTGTCGATTTCGGGTCTCAATTCAACCAGCTCATTGCCAGGCGTGTACGAGAGTGCGGCGTTTATTGCATCGTCGAACCGCCGACCATCGCCCTTGAACGCATCGAGGGGATGAAGCTCGAAGGTATCATCCTATCGGGCGGCCCGTCCAGCATCTATGAAGCCAACAGCCCGCGCATCGATCGCCGTATCTTTGAATTGGGCATCCCCGTACTGGGAATCTGTTACGGCATGCAGTTCATGGTTGATACTCTTGGCGGCGACGTCAAACAAGCCCGCAAACGGGAGTATGGTTTTGCCGAACTGGAGGTCACACGCCAGGATGCCCTCTTCCAGAAAATCCCCTCCCGCAGCCAGGTCTGGATGAGCCACGGGGACAGTATCGCCCAGTTGCCGCCCGGCTTTTGCGTGACGGCCGCCACCGACAACACCCCCATTGCGGCTATGGCCGATGATCGGCGACGGCTCTATGGGCTCCAGTTCCATCCCGAGGTGGCCCATACCAGCAAAGGCAAACAAATCTTGCACAACTTCCTTTTTGAGGTATGCGGCTGTAAGCGCAGTTGGACCATGAAGGCGTTTGCCCGCGAGGCCGTGAACGAGATCCGACAAAAGGTGCAAGACCGAAAAGTAATCCTGGGGCTCAGCGGCGGGGTGGACTCTTCGGTCACCGCCATGCTGATCCATGAGGCCATCGGCGCGAACCTGACGTGTATCTTCGTCGATAACGGCCTGCTGCGTAAGAACGAAGCACTCAAGCTCAAGAAGAGCTTCAAGGAGCATCTGCACATCAATATCCGTTTCGTCGATGCCAGTCAGCCGTTTCTCAAAGCCCTGGCCAAAGTGACCGATCCGGAGAAAAAGCGCAAAATTATCGGCAAGGTTTTCATGGATGTCTTTGAAGCCGAGGCCAAAAAAATAAAGGGAGCTGAATTCCTGGCTCAGGGCACGCTCTACCCGGACGTCATCGAATCGCGCTCGGCATTCGGCGGTCCCACGGCGGTCATCAAATCCCATCACAATGTCGGCGGGCTTCCCAAGCGCATGAAACTCAAACTGGTGGAGCCGTTGCAATATCTGTTCAAGGACGAGGTGCGCCGGCTGGGCACCCAATTGGGATTGGACCCGGAGCTGGTTTGGCGCCAGCCCTTTCCCGGCCCTGGATTGGCCATCCGCATCCTCGGCGCGGTTACCGAAGAACGCCTGAATGTTTTGCGCGAAGTGGACGCGGTCCTGCTCGAAGAGATTCGGGAGGCCGGTTACTACCGCAAGCTCTGGCAATCGTTTGCCGTTTTGCTGCCGATCAAGAGCGTGGGCATTATGGGCGACAGTCGCACCTATGAAGATATCGTGGCCATCCGCGCCGTCACCAGCAAAGACGCCATGACCGCGGACTGGGCCAAACTGCCGCATCGCCTGCTCGGCCGCATCTCCAACCGCATCATCAATGAAGTCCGCGGCGTCAACCGCGTGGTTTACGATATCAGTTCAAAACCGCCCAGCACCATCGAATGGGAATAGGGATCAACGGGAACTTTTCGCTATGAAAAAATTCAATGAAGAAGACATTCAGTTCAAGATGCGTCTGGACAAACCGAATGTAGATGTAAACGAAGACATAGAAGAACGCACCATGCCCCCCGAAGTCAACGAGCTGAAGCTGGAGAAGATCAGCCAGCGGGTGACGCTTATTTCTATTCTGATCCCCGTGCTGATCGTCGTCGTTCTGGTGATCGCTTATTTGGATATTAAAAAGCGCGTGCTTCGAACGGAAGATACCGGGGCCTCCGAGTTCCAGAAACTCTCCACCGATATGGAATCGCGCTTTTCTTCACTCTCTGTGCGCCAAGCCAAGATCGAGGAGGCAATGGACAAACTGACCGAGCAAAACAACCAGGCCATGGCCGCCATGCAAGTCCGCCTGGATAAATTGCAGGCCACCGTCAAGGAGGTCAATAAGTTGACCGCGGAGCAAAAAGAGTCCAAGGCGGCCTTGGCTGAAGTGGTCAAGCAGGTCAACACGGTGGTCGAATCTTCCAATCAGGCCGCCACGCAGACGGCCGCCATCACCCAGGAGCTGAAAAAGCAGATCGATCAGGCCAATCATTCCTTGACCGCGAGCGCCTCGCAGCTCGCCACCGTCGAAAAGAAGGTAAGCAGTATCGATCAGGGCAAGATCGACAAACAGAGCATGGACCTGGCCATCAAGTTTGAAATCCTCAAACTGGAGAATTCGCTGAAGACGCAGATCGACGCGCTCCAGTCCAAACTGCACAGCATGGAAAGCCAGGCCGGGCGGCGGACATCGATCAATGCGCCGCCCGCCTCTGTGCCCTCTTCCCAGACAATAGCTCCCAGACCGGCTGCGCCGGCACCGGAAGCCAATGCACCAAGTACAAAGCCGGCTACCCCATCCGGCTCCGACATCGAGGAGCAGACCATTGCCAAGTAAGCGCGCCGGAGATCAAAACCTTGCGGCTACCCCTCCTTGATTTCGACCGCCTTGGCCAGAAATTGGGCGAGATTGTCGCGGATGTTGCGCTTGCTGAATTTGCCGACACTGGTCTTGGGGATCTCATCGACGATGGCTACCAGCTTCGGCAGCATCCAACGGGTGATTTTGCCCTTGCCCACTCCTTCGACTTTGAGAAACTCGATCAGGTCTCGTTCGTTTTTTACTGAACCCGGTACGGTTTTGATGATGGCCAGTACCTTTTGACCCCAAACCTCGTCCGGCACCCCCACCACGGTTGCTTCCAGAACGAAATCAGCCATGGCGGCCAGGTTCTCCAGCAACACCGTCGGCACCATTTCCGAACCGCTGCGGATGACATCCGATACCCGGTCGACGATGGATAAAAACCCCTCTTCGTCGATGGTGGCCAAGTCTCCGGTATGGAACCAGTTATCGTACCAGACTTCCGCGGTTTTTTCCGGGTTCTTGTAATACTTTTCCATGACCCAGGGACCGCGTACTACAATCTGGCCGATGGTCTTGCTGTCGTGGGGCACGGGAGCGCCGTCGGCATCGACCACATCCACCTCGATACCGGGCACGGGCAGACCGGTCTTGACGCGGACGGCGTCCGCTTTTTCCTTGGGCCAGTCGCGCATGTATTTTTTTAAAAAGGAGATGACCGTGACCGGTGCGGTTTCGGTCATGCCATATCCGGAGGCCGCGCTGGCGCTCGGAATCCGTGCTTCTATCTTCTCCTTGAGCCCCAGCGGCAACGCGCCTCCGCCGACGCCCAAGCTTACCAGGCTGCTCAAATCATACTTGTCGATATCCTTGTACTCCAGCAATAGCGCCAATATGGTCGGCACAACCGCCGCATGGGTCACCTTTTCGGTTTGTACCAGATCGCAGAATCCATCCACCGTGAACATCCCGGGAAGAACTATTTTTTGGGCCCCGAAAACATAAAGAAACGGCTGACACCAGGCATGGATATGAAAGAGCGGCGTCGTGATCATGGGGACCCCGTTTTCCCCCAGATGCGGCGTGGTGGGGTCGTTGCTGAAATTGCCCAGGGCGATCAGGTGCACTGTTTGCAGATAGAGGGCCCGATGGGTGAACATGGCTCCCTTGGGCAAACCGGTGGTGGCGGTGGTGTAACACAGGGTGGCGTAGGTATCTTCGTGCAAATCGGGCCATGTAAAAGTCTCGTCCGCCTTTTGCAGAAGCTCCTCGTAAGAATAGAGAGGCGCGATTCGGGAGGCGGGCAATTGCGCCTTATCGGACATATAGATGAACGCTCTTACCTTGCCTTTGATCTGGTCGTAAATCGTCTCTACCAGCGGAAGCAGAAGATCGTCGAAAAACAACAACTCATCTTCGGCGTGATTGAGGGTGTAAACGATGTGCTCGATGGAGAGCCTTACGTTCACGCAATGCAGCATGGCCCCGATGCAAGGCACGGCGTAGTAAAGCTCCATGTGACGATGGGTATTGAGTGCCATGGTGGCGATGCGGGCACCGGGCTCGCCGGGGACGCCCGGTCGTGCTCCGAGCGCTTTGAGGGCGTTGGCCAAACGGCAAGTACGCCGGTACCACTCGATCCAGGTAAAACGCTGATATCGTCCGGTGGCCTGATTCCGGTAAACGAGACCGATCTCATTGGGATAAATGGCCACGGGTCTTTTCATGATGGTTTTCAACAACAGAGGGTATTGGGTGCTGAACTCAGGGTAGGTCCGCGTCGGCATCGAATCTTCTCCTTTACGCTTTTTATGCCTTCTTACCGAGACCCTGCATATTTTCGAAAAACATTTTTGGCAGATATCAGGTGCCTGGCATCGATAATATCGTACTACGTTTCTGAACCTTGAAGAATACTTTCGATACGGAGGATGTCTTCGGGCAGATCCACTTCGGGGGAATCATAGGGGGTGATCACCACTCTGATGCGCCGGCCGTATTCCAGGGCCCTGAGCTGTTCGAGCTTTTCGATCTGTTCGAGACGACCGGTGGGCAGCTGTCGAAAGTCGTCCAGGAAGGCGCGGGTGTAAGCATACACTCCCAGATGCTTGTACACAGTGAAAGCATCGCCACCGTCCCGGGCAAAAGGAATGGGTGCTCTCGAAAAATAGAGTGCATCCCCCTGTTCATCCATGACCACCTTGCAATCCTTGGGATTGGTATATTCCCGGCGGTCCACCACCGCAAAGGCGAGCGTGCTCATGGCGACACGGGAAGAACCAAGCAACGGTTCGACGACGGCATCGAAACAGGCCGGGTGCACCAGCGGCTGATCCCCCTGCACATTGATGGCAATATCTTCTGGAGACAAGCCTATCTGCGCGGCTGCGTCGGCCACGCGATCGGTGCCCGAACGATGCTCCGGCGAGGTCATCAACGCGCGGCCGTTGAACCTCCGGACGGCATCAATGATACGCTGATCGTCGGTGGCCACAACCACCTCGGAGGTCCGGGTGGCCCGGGCCGCACTTTCATACACCCATTGGATCATGGGTTTGCCGGCAATGGCGGCCAGGGGCTTGCCTTCGAAGCGGGTCGATCCATATCGGGCGGGAATAATAGCGACGATGCGCATGGTGGCACCTTAAGCACAATTGGGTTGACCGTGGGCCGGCATTGACATACATCCCTCGAGCAGTCGAAAAAATTCTTAAAGGAGCATGCGTTATGAACCACCACAGGTTAACGGAACTACTCGAGTCCGTCGCCGCGGGTCGGATCAGTATACGCGAGGCCCGAACGCATTTGGACGATCTGGCCATGGAAGATATTGACTTTGCCCATATAGATCATCACCGCAGCCTGCGCAAGGGCTTTCCCGAAGTGATCTTTGGCGAGGGCAAATCGGCCCAGCAGATTGTGGGAATCATGGAGCGGATGCAAGCCCAAGAGCAGGTCATTCTGGTGACGCGCACCGATGCAGCCAAGGCGCAAGCGGTGTTGGCGCGTTTTCCCGAGGCGGTATACGACGAGACCGCCCGCATGATCGTCTGGCAACGTCCCCCTCTGCCCAAAACCGGTCAGGGAACGATTCTGATCATTTCCGCGGGCACGTCGGACATCCCCGTGGCACGTGAAGCCTTTCTCACCGCGGATGCCATGGGCAATGTCGTTCAGTCGGTGTTTGATGTCGGCGTGGCCGGTATTCACCGGCTGCTGGCCCATCGGGAGATTTTGGAAGAAGCACGGGTGTTGATCGTGGTGGCCGGCATGGAGGGCGCCCTGCCCAGCGTCGTGGCCGGAATGGTGCGTCGGCCGGTGATCGCGGTGCCCACCAGCGTGGGGTATGGGGTCAGTCTGGGCGGCCTGACCGCCCTCTTCGGCATGCTGAGCAGTTGCAGTTCCAACGTTGCAGTGGTCAATATCGATAACGGGTTTGGCGCCGGCTACATGGCGTCGAGCATCAATCAAGAATAAAGATAGATCGTAGGGGCGGGTTTAATTCCTTTAATTATTCCAATATCGCCTGGCAGGCAGCTTGGATTTCTTCCGTGGCGCTTGGTAGCCATTGTTCTACTGCGTCGATCTGCTCACCCAATAGGGTCTTGGCCGTGTTGCACAGCGGCCAACCCTCGGATGGTTCGCGGTTTTCCAGATGACGGTTCACGATGGCATCGGCGGCATGCACCACCAGCACCAGATCGTTGGCCTGGGACATTATTTCGGGCTGGTGGTGCTGGGCGACCACGGCGGACAAATCGTCGGGAAGATTCCAGCAGCGAACCAAAAAGGCTCCCACGGCGCCATGCCCCATGGGGAAGTGGTTTTTTTCCGCCTCCTGAAAACTGCTCTTTCCTGCCTCCATGGCCTGGCAGACCCGACCAAACCGTTCGGGGAAATAGCGTGCCATGACCACTTTGCCGATATCGTGAATGATTCCCGCCGTAAATGCATTTTCGTGGCGATGTCCGCCGCTGGCTTGCCTGAGGTGTCTGCTGACCACGGCCACGCTGATGGAATGCTGCCAGAAGGCGGTCATATCTATCTTATTCTGTTTGTTTTTGGGGAGCGCCAAGGCATCCATGACCGCCATGGAGAGGACGGCATTGAGCACGGAATTAAATCCCAGGATCATCACGGCATGGGCCACATTGGAGACCCGCGAGCTGAATCCGAAAAAGGATGAGTTGGCCAGCCGGAGCAGCTTGCTTACCATGGATTGATCTTTTTCTATCACCTCGGACAGCTCACGGGCCGTGGTGTTCATGTCTTGGAGCATGCCGTTGACCCGCATGGCCACTGCCGAAAGCGTCGGCAGCTCTTGAATCGTTTCCAGGTAGCGCATCATGTCGGCGGCGCTGCTGATTTCACCACGGTACTCCTGGCGAACGTTCGAACTCATCCGTTGGGTTAGCTTGTTTGTACGCATTATAAATATTCCTTCCCTGATGGGTGGATTTCAGTCCTTTTGGGTTTGCGCGGCTTCCAAACGCTTCAGGGCCGATTCCAAACTCGCGTTTCTGGCCTCGACCTCGGCGGCGGTGGCCATCAGGCGCTCATTGAGTGCATGAATTTCGCTGGCTTTACGGCGATCTTCGGTAATGTCTTTGATGACGATAAGGGCTTGTATCACCTCGTTTTTTTCACCCTTGATGGGAAGTCCCTCGATCTGCTTGTAGGTAATCGCCCCCTGGGCGTCTCGATTGGTATGTAATAGGTGTTGGGCGCTTCCTTTTGCGAAAACGGCTTCAACCAGAGGACGGATATCGTAAAAAGTGGCGTGACCGGCACACTCATTTCCGTCCTCGAAACAGCGCTTGCCGATCAGTTCTTCGGCCTTTGCCTCTATCCGTTGCGCAAAGGATTTGTTCACGGAAATGATGACATAGTCACGGTCGATGGCGATGATCTCTTCCTGCAAGGCGTCGATGACGGTGCGCAGCTTGTTGCGGCTTTCAAGCAGGATGTTCTGCATCTTTTTGTGACGGTCTTCCAGATCGATGACCCGCAGGCCGGTCATGACCCGGGCCTTGAGTTCCTCGGGGTCGAAGGGTTTGGGGATATAGTCATCAGCGCCGGCCTGGAACACCTCCACCAAATCCTTACGGCGATCCTTGGAGGTCAACACCACGAAATAGATATATCCACCGAACGAGACGCCGCGGATGTTACGGCACAATTCCAACCCGTCCATCTCCGGCATCATCCAGTCGGAAATCACCACATAAATAGGCCGCTTCTGCAGCAATTCCCATGCCTGGCGGCCGTTTTCCGTTTCTACCACCTGGTGGCCCATCTCCATGAGCATTTTCTTCAGCAGGTTGCGCGAGATAAAATCATCTTCGGCAATCAAAATTTCCATAGGGTTTCCCTTGTCCACAGCGCATGCCGGACCAACGATGCTTTCCCGTCCGATAAGAGGATCGGATCAAGGCCCGGGTATCGGACCGCGAAGGAGCATTCAATCCGAAGTATAGCGTCAGGTTCCCAATGGAAACAAGGGGCAAAAGATGGGCGCGGTCCCCATAGGCCATCCCCGTGGCCTCTACTCCCCCATATCGCCCTTCGTAGCGCCGATCTTTAGAGATAAGTCATAAAC
>JBAQGR010000675.1:0-1647 GCA_049287895.1 Desulfatitalea sp. | reverse complement strand
AGATGGCCGAGGGGGACCTGGCCATGCTGGCCCTGCGCACGGCCGACAACCTGCGCCATATCGTGGGGTTGCGGGCGGTCTTTCCCCAAATGGCCGACGCCGCCAAACAGGCCATCGACTTGATTTTGCGCGATCCGGTGATGCCGGCCTTTCCCTCGGCGATACCCGAGGAACCGGCCGCGCCGGCGCCAACGGAAGATCATCCACACGGAGCGGAGATCGATGCACCCGGAGAAGAAAAGCCGTAATCACCTGCGCCATCTGATCGACGCCACCGGCTACTCCCTGAAAGGGCTCGCCGAGGCCTGGCGCCACGAAAAAGCCTTCCAGCAGGAGGTCGCGCTCGTGGCGCTGCTGCTGCCTGTGGCCTTCTGGCTGGGACGCACGGCCGTCGAGCGCGGCATGCTGATCCTGTCCCTGCTGCTCATTCCCGCCGTCGAACTGCTCAACTCGGCCATCGAGGCGGCGGTGGACCGCATCGGCACCGAACGCCACCCGCTCTCCGGACAGGCCAAGAACATGGGTTCGGCCGCGGTCATGATCGCCCTGATCGCCGCGGCCTTGACCTGGGGATTGGTGGCGTGGGAGAGATTTAAATAAAGACGTAGGAGTATTCTGATGCTCAATTTCACTTCCACTTCGATGACGCGTTCCCAGGAAGATTTTCTGGCGGTTCCGGTCTGCGAAGACGCCGAGATCCACGACGATGAAGAGATTGTGGCCCTGATCGCCAAGGCCAAGGGCCTGGAAGAGTTTCGCGGCGAAGCCAAGCAGCAGGTTGTCCTTTACGATCTGCTCGCCGGCCGGGTGCGCCGTTGCCTGTTCGTGGGCCTGGGGCCGCAAAAGAAAACAACCGCCGAGAAGCTGCGCGCCTTTACCGGCCGGGCGGTCAAGGCGGCCATGGGGGCCAAACGCCCCGCCCTGACGATTGCCGTACCCCTGGCGCCGGCCCTGGCCATGGAACCCGCGGAGATCCTTCAGGCCATGGCCGAAGGCGCCCTGCTGGGCAATCATCTCTTCAGCCGCTACAAGGAAAAACCCAAGCAGACACCCTTGAAACGCGTCTCCCTGCGCGTGCCGCCCTCCTTGGCCAAACAGTCGGCGCCACTGCTGGCACGGGTAACGGCCGTTTGCCAGGCCACCTGCCAGGCGCGTGAATGGGTCAGCACACCGCCCAACGACAAGCTGCCCGAGCAGTTGGCCAACGAGTTCGCTACGGCAGCCGACCAGGCAGGGTTGCAGACGCGGGTGCTGGACCAGGCCCAACTGAAACGCCGCAAGTTCAACGCGCTGCTGGCCGTGGCTGCCGGCAGCGCCCATCCGCCCTGTCTGGTGGAGATGATCTACACACCGCGCAAAGCAGCCGGGACGACCATCGTGCTGGTGGGCAAAGGGGTCACCTTCGATACGGGCGGCATTAGTCTCAAGCAGGCCGCGGGCATGGAGACGATGAAGGCCGACATGTCCGGGGCCGCTGCCGTGGCCGGCGCTATGCTGGCCGTGGCCCGGCTCAAACCCAAACAACGCATCGTGGGCATCACCCCCATCGTGGAGAACATGCCTTCGGGCACCGCCACCCGTCCGGGCGACATTGTCACCAGCTATGCCGGCAAGACGGTGGAGATCGGCAACACCGATGCCGAAGGC
>JBAQGR010000674.1:0-3139 GCA_049287895.1 Desulfatitalea sp. | reverse complement strand
GGTGGGCTACACGGGAGCGGTGGCCTGGGATACGCGCATGCCCGACGGCATGCCGCGCAAACTGTTGGATGTCACGCGACTGAAGCAATTGGGCTGGCAGGCCCGCACCCCGTTGGAAGAGGGCCTGCGCCGCACCTATGCGTGGTATCGGACCCAAACCGCATGCAAGTAACACAGGAGTAACGATGGTGATTACGCCCGTTATACTGGCCGGCGGCTCGGGCACGCGCCTGTGGCCCTTGTCCCGCAACCTCTATCCCAAACAATTCATGCAGCTGGTGGACCAGCACACGCTGTTGCAAAGCACGCTGCTGCGCCTGGCCGGCATCGAGGGGGCGGCCGCGCCCCTGCTGCTGTGCAACGACGCCCACCGCTTCATTCTGGCCGAGCAGTTACGCCAGATCGAGATCCAGCCCAAGGCCATCGTCCTGGAGCCGGCCGGCCGCAACACCGCACCGGCCCTGGCCGTCGCGGCCCTGATGGCCACGGCCGATCAAGAGGACGCCATCTTGCTGGTCCTGCCGGCCGACCACCATATCCGCGACACCCAGGGCTTCATCACCACGGTGCGCCAGGGGGCTCACTACGCCGAACAGGGGTACATGGTCACCTTCGGCATCGAACCGGATGCGCCCGAAACCGGTTACGGGTATATCCGCAAAGGAGCGGCCCTGGCCGTCAACGCGCCGCCCCCGGTCTGGGCCATCGACCGCTTTGTGGAAAAACCGGAGATCGACACGGCGCGCCAATACGTCGCATCGGGCCAATATTGCTGGAACAGCGGCATGTTCATGTTCAGAGCCGGCAAGCTTTTAGAAGAGCTGCACCATTTCGCCCCGGCGATCGTGGAGGCCTGCCGCCAGGCCATCACCCAGGGCAAACCCGATCTGGATTTCTTCCGGCTGGACAAGGCGGCCTTCAGCCGCTGCCCATCGGATTCCATCGACTACGCCGTCATGGAAAAAACCGGCGCCGGTGTCATGGTGGCCCTGTCCAGCGACTGGAGCGATCTGGGCTCGTGGGAAGCGTTGTGGCAGGCCGGTGAAAAAGACGCGCAGCACAACGTGGTGCACGGCGACGTCTGCCTGCAGGACGTGCACGATTCGTTCGTGCATGCTTCCAGCCGCCTGGTAACGGCCGTGGGGTTGAGCCATCATGTGGTGGTCGAGACCAAAGACGCGGTCTTCGTGGCCCCCCGCGACCAGGTGCAGCAAGTCAAAGCCCTGGTGGATAGGCTCAAACACGCCGGTCGTCCGGAAACCGCCAACCACAAAAAGGTCTATCGCCCCTGGGGCGCCTACGAAGATGTGGACGTGGCCGAACGCTTTCTGGTCAAACGCATCACCGTCAAACCCAAGGCCAAACTGTCGCTGCAGAAGCACTTCCACCGGGCCGAACATTGGGTGGTGGTCAAAGGCACGGCCCTGGTCACCCGGGGCGACGAGCAGTATATCTTGAAAGAAGATCAATCTACCTACATCCCTTTGGGCATCGTGCACCGGCTGGAGAATCCCGGCAAAATCCCGCTGGAGCTCATCGAGATCCAGTCGGGCAGCTACCTGGCCGAGGACGATGTGGTACGCATGGATGATGTGTATGGGCGGCATAACGGAGAAGAGGGTGATTAGAAAAGCATTAGAAGCCATTTCAAAACCTCCCCTCAGGCCCAAATCCGGCGTTGGGGCAAGGCGTCCAATCCTCGAAATACTATGTGTATTCCTGCGGTTGTCCGCCTTGCCCTGCCTTGACTTTGAACCTGAATGAAGGTTTTGAAATGGCTTCTAAACAGAAAGCTGGCGCTTCCGTAAAATAGCCACGAACCGTCACTCCCGCGCAGGCGGGAGTCCAGAACCGCTAAAAAACTGGATTCCCGCCTGCGCGGGAATGACACCAACAGGCCCCGAGAAACTTTTTACAAGATCATCAAAGTCGAAAGTTATGGGTAACGGAATGCAAACGATTCTGGTCACCGGTGGCGCCGGGTTCATCGGCACCAATTTTATCCGCAACTTTTTAGACTCACGACCGGATGGACGCATCGTCAACCTGGATGCCCTCACCTATGCCGGCAACGCCGCCAGCCTGGACGATCTGGCCGCCCGGATGCCCGCGCGCTACCGTTTCGTGCACGGCGACATCGGCGACCTCGACCTGGTGAGCCGGCTGCTGGCCGAAGAAAACCCGCGCGGGGTAGTGCACTTTGCGGCCGAGTCCCACGTGGATCGCTCGATCGTCGGGCCCCTGGCCTTCGTGGAGACCAATGTGCTCGGCACGACCCGCCTGCTCATGGCGTGCCGCCGACAATGGGAGCAGCAGGGCCGGCCGGCCGATTTCCGCTTCGTGCATGTCTCCACCGACGAAGTCTTCGGCAGCCTGGGACCCGACGGCTATTTCACCGAAACCACGGCCTACGACCCATCCAGCCCCTATTCAGCCTCCAAGGCGGCCAGCGACCATCTGGTGCGCGCCTGGCAGCGTACCTACGGCTTTCCGGCCATGGTCACCAATTGCTCCAATAACTTCGGCCCCTATCAATTCCCCGAAAAGCTGATCCCCCTGATGATCCTGAACATCGTTGAGGAAAAAGAGCTGCCGGTGTACGGCGACGGCCAGAATGTGCGCGACTGGCTCTATGTCATCGATCACTGCGAAGCACTGCTCACCGTTCTGGAAAAAGGCGCGCCTGGGCAAACCTACACTATCGGCGGCGGCGCCGAACGCGCAAATATCGACGTGGTGCAACAGTTGTGCGACCTGCTCGACCCACGCCTGCAACGCGGCACAGAGAAGCAAAGCCGCCGCTTGATCCGTTTTGTCAGCGACCGGCCCGGCCACGACCGGCGCTACGCCATCGACAGCGCCAAGATCCAGCGTGAGCTGGGCTGGCGACCGCGTTTCGGATTCGAACAGGCCCTGGCCGCCACCGTGGATTGGTATCTGGCCCATAGGCCCTGGGTCGATTCCGTACGCAGCGGAGAGTACCGCCTCTGGATAGACCTCAACTACGGCGCAGAGCGTAACCACAATCGCAATCGCGGCAAGGAGAAGAGCACGCCATGAAAGGTATCATTCTGGCCGGCGGCAGCGGCACGCGCCTCTACCCCATCACGCGGGTGGTGAGCAAGCAACTGCTGCCCAT
>JBAQGR010000673.1:0-2552 GCA_049287895.1 Desulfatitalea sp. | reverse complement strand
AAAATAGGCAACAGGTCGGTCTTCCATGTCCAGATCATAATATCTCTCCACGGTCGATATCGACCCTTTGCGGTATCGCCAGTGGGCCTTTACTTCCAATGTCGTTGTCTACATTCTCTCCAACGATACGCCGGCCGTCAAGGGCGGCGTTTGAATGCCTTCATACAATTGAACTACACCTGAACCAGCAACAAGGGCCGCAGGGTTTTCGCCAGCACCTTGGCACCAATGCTCTGGGTCCAGAAAGCGGCAGCCCCCGATTTGCCGTGGGTGCCGATCACGATAAGATCGGCATCGAGGGTCTCGGCGGTTGCGGCGATGGCCGCGGCCGGGTCGCCGCGCTCCAGACGGGCGCCGGATGCTACCCCGGTCGCACGAAATCGAACGATCTGGTCTTGAAGAAATCGCCCCAGATCGGCTTCGGCTATCTCCAGCATGACCTGGCTGGTACCGGGGGCAAAGCGGCTGGCGGTGGCGCTGCGGCCGGTGAGCCGTGTCAACGTCGGCACCACGCCCAGCAGATCCAGCCGCGCGCCGACCGTCTGGGCCAGATCGAAAGCCAAGGCCAAGCCCAGGGCATGGGACGGTTCGCCATCGGTGGGCGCCAGGATTTTGGTGCAGGCGTATGGCCGATCACCGGATGGCGCGCCCGGACGGATCAACAGGACCGGCAGGTTGCCCGCGGCCACCACCTGCTGGGCAATACGGCCGAACAGCATGTCGCGCAGACCGCCGCGGCCATGGGTGCCCATCACCACCAGATCCGGCGCCAGCTCCGCCTCGTGCAGCACGATACCGCGGGCCACATCTTTCATGGCCGATGTATGGACATGCTGCTCCAGGGGAATATGGGGCGAAAAATACCGCCGGCCGATCTCTCCCAGATAGGCGGTCGCCTCTGCCGGGTCGGTCAAATGCCGATCACCATGAACGGCCGGAGAAGCATCCTGTTCGATGATATGGATGAGTGTCACCCGGGCCTTGAGCACCTCGGCGAAATAGGCTGCCGCGGGCAGGACGGCTTCGGCCAGCCCGGATCCGTCTAAGGGGACGAGCAGATGTTTGAACATGGCCTAATCTCCAAAGATCGTCTGGTACAGCAGGTAGAGGTTCAGCAAAACGATCAGGCCGGCCACTAAGCAGGCCAGCGCCGTGGTCATCCGCCGATTGACCAGCTCTTTCATCAGGTCGGCGCGTCTTGAAAACTGAATCAGCGGAATGACCGCAAAGGGCAGTCCGAAACTGAGCACTACCTGGCTGATGACCAAGGTGCGCGTGGGGTCCAGCCCGATGAAAATCACCACCAGGGCGGGCAGGATCGTCACCAGGCGCCGCACCCAGATCGGAATATGGCGCCGGAGGAAACCCTGCATCACCACCTGGCCGGCCATGGTGCCGACCGTGGTCGAAGCGAGTCCCGAAGCCAGCAGGGAGACGGCGAATATCCAACGGGCCGCGCTGCCCAGCAGCGGTTCCAATGTACGATGGGCCTCTTCGATGCTGGCTACATGCACCAGGCCGGCCTGATGAAACGTGGCCGCCGCCATGATCAGCATGGCCGCGTTGACGAAACCGGCCACGCCCAGGGCGATGGTGACATCGGCGATTTCAAAGCGAAACAGGCGCCGCCGCTGGACCGGGTCCCTGACCACGATGCGGCCCTGGGTCAGGGAAGAGTGCAGAAAAATGACGTGGGGCATGACGGTAGCCCCCAGGATACCGGTGGCCAGCAGAACGCTCTCGGCGCCGGCAAAGCTCGGGACCACCGCATGGTAGAAGACCTGGCCCCAGTCGGGGCGGTCCAGGATCGCCTCGATGATGTAGCACAGGGCGATGATGCCCAGCATGGCGGTGATGACTGCCTCGAGGGGACGAAAGCCACGGTTCTGCAGCATGAGGATCAAGAAGGTGACCACCGCCGTGAGCAGGCCCGCAATCCATAATGGCATGCCCAGCAGCAGGTTGAAACCAATGGCCGCACCCAGAAATTCGGCCAGGTCGGTGGCCATGGCCACCAGCTCCATCAGGACCCACATGAGCCACACCAGCGGGCGCGGATAGTTCAAGCGACACAGTTCGGCCAGGTTATGGCCTGTGGCGATGCCCAGCTTGGCCGACAGGGTTTGGATCAGCATGGCCATCAGATTGCTGGCCACCACCACCCACAGCAGCCGGTAGCCGAATTGGGCGCCGCCTTGAATGTTGGTGGCAAAATTGCCGGGGTCCACGTAAGCGATGCTGGCGATAAAAGCCGGTCCCAGAAACGGCCACAGGCGTGCCAGCCCGCGCTTGGGGCCGCCGCCGGAAAGCACTTGCTCGGCAGCGGTCAGGGTCGCGTTGTCGTCCGGACCGCTCTTGCTTTCCAAAACCGTCATGGGCGCATTCCTATCGTCTTTTGAGAAACCGCCTTTGTCGCCGCCCGTTTTTGGAGGCAGGGCAGCATTGACAACATCGTAAAAAGTCCCCGAGGCGTCACTCCCGCGCAGGCGGGAGTCCAGAAACACTAGGAAAGACTGGATTCCCGCCTGCGCGGGAATGACATTAACGGGCAC